>JAQICF010000232.1 GCA_027858795.1 Candidatus Delongbacteria bacterium
TAGTTGATTCACTTGGAAATTCTGCTTTATCGGATGAATATCCAGTAAATTGGTCAAAAGATAATACAATGCTAAATGAAAGTTTTGAGGGTGAATTTCCTCCTGCAAACTGGACAAATACTCCAGGACCTACAGGAGCAGGATTTATACAAGTATCTGCTGTAGATGGCTCTCCAGTTCATACAGGAGATTATTGTCTTTCTCACTTCTATGACGTAGTGGACAATGATGATTGGTTCATCTCTCCAGTAGTATCCATTCCTCTTGAGAATTCATGTACTTTGAGTTTATGGCAAAATGGTTTATGGATGTCTTACTATGGTTTCCATGAAATTGCAATTACTACTGACGGTGGTACAAATTGGACTCAAATTTACACAGGAGCTCCTACTAACGATGGAATGGATGTTGATACTGGTGTTTGGGAAGAGTTGAAGTTTCTTTTAACTGCTTACAGAGGTCAAGACATACAGGTTGGTTTCCACTATCAAGGAAATGACAATGATGAGTGGTTTATTGACGATGTTAAGATAACTTATGACTATCAAGCACCTCAAATTGTTAAAGTTGAAGGTAATGAGTCACTTTTACCTGAAATTGGAACTTTCAATAATAATGATCTTGTTATTAACCTTACACTAGATGACTTTGCTGGAGTTAAATCTGTTACGGGTTACTACTCATATGATGCTGGAATAACTGTTGATACTCTTAATTTTGCAGCTGCAAAAGTAGAAGAAATCTGGACTGGAACTATTCCTGCAGAATCTAGCGCTATAACAGGAACGATCAATTTCGATCTTGTAGATCTTGGAGATGTTGCAACAACTTCACCAAATTACGATTTTAAATTTGTTGAAGATACAGATCCACCAGTTATCGAAAGCTTTGAATATGGTTATCCTGTATTCATTAATAAAGCTTTGAATTTAGAATTAACTTTTACTGACGAATCGTCAATTACATCATGCACTGGTTCTTATACTGATATTGATGGTACAGTACCTGTTGTTATGACACCTTCAAAAGCTAATCACTATGTTTATACCGGCACAATTCCAGCTAAGACAGAGGAAACTTTTGGAACAGTGGCTTTCAGTATTACTGATGTAAATGGTATTGGTGTTGATTCTCCTGATTATGAAGTAGGATGGTTAGCAGGAGCAGATCAGTTCGAAGATGATTTTGAAGCTGGGCACAATCCTGCTGATTGGACATTTACTGGTTTATGGACAGTTACTGAAGAGGATTCTCATACAGCAACTCATTCACTAACAGAAAGTGAGGGTATTGATTACCCACACGTAACTAATTTCTCTGCTACGATTAACCCTGTTTTTGATTTTACTTTAGCAAAAAGTGCTGCATTTTACTTTTGGAAAAAACTAGATAATGAACCTAATTACGACTATCTATTTATTGAAGGTACAAATGATGGTGGTGCTACATGGACAACATTTGATCAATCCGCCAAATATAATGGCGAATGGGAAGCTGCCGAAGTTAGTTTAGGTGCATTTGCAGGTGAAGCTGCAGTTCAATTTAGAATCAGATTCCTTGCTGATGCCAATACAGGCGCAGATGGTGCGTGGGTTGACGACATAAGAATATGTACGTTTGAAAACGACCACTCAGTTCCTGTTATAACTTATGCTGGACCAGCTTTAAATGTTGTTGGCTTGGCTGATTATGTGATTACAGCTGACTTATCAGATTTCTCAGACATATCAGAAACAAAAGTTGTTTATACAGTTGAAGGTGGCGCAGAGCAAGAAGTTTTAGGTGCTCCTTCTGCCGGACCAAGTGGAACTTTCACTTACACTATACCTGCACAAGCTGCTATGTCAACAATTGATTATAAAATTGTTGCTGTTGACGCTTCTCCATTCTTAAACGCTGCTGAATCTGATATGTATAAAGTTATATTTGGTAACTATCTGTACTATGAAAATGGTTATGATGCTATTGATTACCTTGATACGATACTAAATGGTACTTTCATTGCCAAAAGAATAACAATGGGACCTGACTCTTTAACTAAAGATCATTACCAATCTACTCTTGTTGGTTTTACAATTGATAACTATGTCTCTGCAGCAGGTGGTTATCCAAGTGATGACATGATGATTCACGTATGGAATGACGGCGGAAACGGACCTGATACTGATCTTATCGTACCTTTCCAACTTGCTCAAGCATCTGTAGAGGGTGACAATTATGCAATTACATATGTTGACCTAAGACCATACGCTGCAGAATTGACAGGTATTGAAGGTAATGTATACGTTGGATGGACTTCAGTAGGTGATCAAACATGTATCCTTTATGAAGCGGCTGCAGAGCATCCTGAACCAGAATGGATTCAGTTCAATAGAACATGGATTGGAACTGGAGCAGATGCGGATAACCTTTCTTGGGCTCTTTCACCTGACGTATATCACATGAGTGGTATTACTAGTGACTATAGTCTCGTAGATGCGCCATTGCCTCCATTAGCTTTAACTTGGACTCATAACTCTACTGAAGGTAATACATATCTAAATTGGTATGCAAATGCAGATCCTGATCTAGATTACTACAATATTTATAGAGGTGATGTAGCCGGTTTTGCTCTTACAACTCCAATAGGATCAACTATAGGAACTGAAACTACTTATGTTGATACTAATGCGGTATTAGGACAGTACTACAAAGTTACTGCAGTAGATTTAGGTGGACAAGAAAGTGCTCCATCTAAAGAAGTACTTGTTGATACTGGTATTGAAGGAAATATTCCAATGGTAACAAGCTTATCACAGAACTATCCTAACCCTTTCAACCCAGTGACTACTATTAAATTTAGTACAGCTGTTGAAGGTAATGTTAGTTTAACTGTTTACAATACAGCAGGTGCTGTTGTTGCTAAATTAGTTGATGGTAAACTGGATAGAGGTTATCATTCAGTACCATTTGATGGATCAAAATTAGTAAGTGGTGTTTACTACTATGCTATGAAGCTTAATGATAAAGTGTTTACACACAAAATGATGCTTATTAAGTAACATTTCACTTTATCGTGAATTAAAAGCCCGGCTTAAGTCGGGCTTTTTTTTTGCTTGAGAAAAATCTCTTTACTATAAAGCAATATTTTTGTATTTTACGTGCTTATGTAAGGACGCACTGGTAGTGCGTCTCTACGGCGCGTCTCGTATAGAACAACATAAAGGAATTTATTATGGCATATCCATTCAAAGAAATTGAAAACAAATGGAGAAAATATTGGGAAGAGAATAAAATCTATTCTATCGATATGACTTCTGACAAACCTAAATATTATAACTTATGTATGTTTCCATACCCATCCGGTGATAAATTGCATCTTGGACATTGGTTCAACTATGGTCCTTTTGATACTCATTCAAGATTCATGAAAATGAAGGGATATAATGTTCTCTCCCCGGTTGGTTATGACTCATTTGGTCTTCCAACAGAGAATTTTTCATTAAAAAACAATATACATCCTGCAGAAGCAACTGAGATGAATATTAAAAAATTTACTGATCAGTATAAAGGTATTGGAGGAATGTACGATTGGGATCATTATCTTGTTACAAGTGACCCTTCATATTATAAGTGGACCCAATGGTTATTCCTTACATTATATAAGAATGATCTAGCTTATCAATCAGATGGCTTGATCAATTATTGTCCTGAATGTTCAACAGTTGTTGCAAATTCTGAAGTATTTGCTGATGGATCACATGAACGATGTGGAACTATTATAGAAAAAAAATCTATAAAAAGTTGGTATTTTAAAACTACAAAATATGCTCAAAGACTTTTAGATGATCTTGATAAAACTGATTATCCAGATAAAACTCGATTAATGCAGACTAATTGGATAGGTAGATCTGAAGGTGCTATTATAAATTTTAAAGTTATTGATACTGATAAGAATTTTGATGTGTTTACAACTAGACCTGATACACTTTATGGAGCAACTTATTGTACTTTAGCTCCTGAATCACCATTGGTAATGGAAATAGTTACTAAGGATCAAAAAGATGAAGTAATAAATTATATTGATTCAATAAAATCATTATCTGAAATTGACAGACAGTCAACAGTTAGAGAGAAAACAGGTGCGTTTACGGGAGCATATGCAATTAATCCTGTAAATGGAGATAAGATACCGGTATGGATCTCTGATTATGTTCTTTTATCGTATGGAACAGGAGCTGTTATGGCTGTTCCTGCACATGATACTAGAGACTTTGAATTTGCTACAAAGTTTAATATACCTATCAAAGTAGTAATAAAGCCTTTCGATAGAGAATTAAATGATCAAAATATCACTGAGGCTTTTACTGAAGAAGGCATTATGGTGAATTCTGCTGAATTTACAGGAATTAAATCTAAGGAAGGTATTGTAAAAGTCATTGAGAAACTTGATTCTGATAAAACTGGCAAGAAACATATCTCATATAAGCTTAGGGATTGGTCAATTTCAAGACAGAGATACTGGGGAGTACCAATTCCTATTATTTATTGTGATAAATGTGGTACCGTTCCTGTTCCTGAAGAGGACCTTCCTGTATTATTACCTTTGGACAAAGACATTGATATTAAACCTAAAGGGCATGCTCCGCTATCATTAGTTGATTCATATATGAATACAACTTGCCCAAAATGTGGTGCGCCAGCGAAAAGGGATCCTGAGACAATGGATACTTTTGTTTGCTCTAGCTGGTATTATCTAAGGTATATAAATACGAAACTTAATGACAAACCTTTCGATAAAGACGAATTATCTAAATGGATGCCTGTTGATGCTTATATCGGTGGAACTGAGCATGTGAACGGTCATATGATATATTCAAGATTTGTTACTAAAGCACTTTGTGATCTTGGATACTTAACCTTTGACGAACCATTTTACAAAGTAATACATCAGGGTATGGTTACATTAAATGGTGGAAAAATGTCAAAAAGTAAAGGGAATGCTGTTACAGGAGATAAATTCGTTGATCAGTATGGAACAGATGTGTTCAGGTTGTACATGATGTTCATGACAAACTTCAGAGATGGTGGAGACTGGTCTGAAGAAGGTATAGCTGGAGTTGATAGATTTGTAAATAGAATTTGGCGAATGGTCTATGAAAACAAATTTGAGAACACTGGAAACAAGATTATTGATCCTGACCTTAATTACAGACTTCACTATACGATCAAAGAAGCAACCACAAGCGTAGAAGATTTCTACTTCAATACATCTATTGCCAGATTGATGGAGTTGTTCAATGATCTATCAGTTTATTCAAAAGATAAGAAAAGATTTAATCCTGATTTCTATAATGAAGTTGTTGAGAAATTCATCATTATGCTTTCTCCTTTCACTCCTCATATAGCTGAAGAGTTATGGGAGATATTCGGGAACAAACCTTCTTTATTCAATGTACCATGGCCTGAATTCGATGAAAAAGCATTAGTAAAACAAATCCAAACCATTACTGTTCAGGTTAACGGTAAAGTTAAAGCCAATATTGAAGCACCCGTTGATATTGATGATGATCAGATCAGGACAATTGTTTTTGATAATGATAAAATCAAAGATCAAATGGAAGGTAAACAGTTGATAAAGACAATTGTTATCAATGCTAAATCCGGAAAGATGGTTAATTTAGTTTTAAAATAGATTATAGTAATATTTAAAAATGAAAATGGCATGTTTATCATGCCATTTTTTATGTTTCAGAATTTTCTACCTTTATATAAGCTTTGTTGAGCAAATATCTGGATATTAACCATACGATGTAAAGTAGAGTCAGGCTAGATATCAATATTATATTAGAATCTATATCAGTAGATACTATTGGGATAATGAGCATTGAAGCAAAGATCAATAAACTCAAAAGTGTGATTATCGTCAGGATCAAAAGACTCTTTACTTCCGGAATGAAATTATTATAATAAAAAGATCTGCTCAGAATATAGTATGAACTGAATGTTGTTATACTTAAACTGATGAATAATAAAGAAAATGAACAAAAATATATAAACCTCATTTCCATATTTTGATCAAATTCATTTACAATTACTATTGTCCAATAGAAAGGCTGCGTAATTAAAATTGAAGTAAGATTAGCCAACAACAACTTACTTTTTATAGATCCTTTAATGCCTGATGGAAGTGATCTTACTAAAAGAAAATTTTCTTTCTCAGAGGAATATTGGTAAATAACTTGTAAAAAATTAGATAAAAATACCAAAGTAAAGATGATAATCAATATTTTAATAAAGAATGTATAAATGCCGGCTATCGAACTTAAATAAACTCTGGTAAGAATATCACTTTGAGAATAATATATCATGATAGATTGAAATAGAGCAATGAATACTAAACTTAATACTGCGTACTTATCTTTCAAAAATAATTTAATATCTTTAGTTAAAAGCAAAAAAGTAAGTCCTTAGTTTTCAATTACACCATTTTTTATCTGAAATACATTCTCTGTAAGATCTTTAATATATTCTAAGTGAGAACTTGTAAATAATATTGTAACTTCTCTTTCAGAGATCTCCTGGAATAAATTCTTAAATACTATAACATCATCACTGCCTAATCCGGTAAATAATTCATCAATTATTAGCACAGATGGAGAATGTAACAATGATAGAAATATTTTAATGTATTGCAACTCACCCGATGTAAAAGAATGAATTTTTCTTTTTAATACGCTTTTGATCTTAAAATACTGGTCATACCAATTTATTTTAGCCGTAACTTCAGTTTTGCTTACCTTAAATTCTGAACTTAAAAATTTAATATGATCATTTAATGTTAAATCATTATAAAGAATATTTGAACTAGGTACAAACGATAAGAGCTTTTTGTGAACACTACCTAAGTTAACCATGCCTAATTCGATTTGACCATCATATCTTTTATGAACACCTGATAGTATCTTGGAGAAAAGAGTTTTACCTGAAGCAACAACCCCGTAAATTCCCACGATCTCACCTTTACTAACATCAAGTTCATGACAGTTAATTCTAAAGTCATCATACTGTTTATATTGTTTATCTAAATTTCGTACTTTAATCATTGCTCATGTACTTATATTTATTAAGTATCCTTCTTTCTTTCTTATTTGGCTTTCCTTTAATTCTGGCTTCTTTTTGATCTTTTTCATTTTGCTTTTCAATTATCTGAGCCAACTCGCTTGATTCTTTCGATTCCTTTGGTTTATCCAATTCCTGATATAATTCTTTTGCAAGCTCTGCACTTATAGACCTTTGTGAAATACCTAATATCTTGTAATTTGTATATTTCGATTCCTTCTTTACCGTTAGATCATCACCGATCTTAATAAGCTTAGATGGCTTCACTCTATTGCCATTTACTTTAACCTTTGCATTTTCTACAGCATCCGCAGCTTTTACTCGCTGTTTGTAAAATCTGGCTATCTTTAACCATTTATCTATTCTCATTGTATTTTCGTCTGTCATAATTATTCCTTTACTCATCGTCATCCTAAATTTATTTCAGGATCTGTCTTTTTCGTTTTAGGTCGGACATAAAGCCCGACCCTACAGAATAATTTCGTAAGGTACGCAGATCTGCGTACCCTACTCTAATGGTTTTAAATTTTCTTTCCCGGTTAACTGAATTATCATTTCAACTAACAGATCTATCTCTTCATCTATATCTTTATAACTTACTGTTTCAACAGGAGAGTGCATATATCTTAGAGGTAATGATACTAATGCTACAGGAACACCTGCTCCTGTATATCGCATTCTATCAGCATCTGTACCCGTTCTATCAGGAGTTAATTCATATTGAAGTTTTGTTTTTAATTTATTTGCTGCTTTTTCAAGTAATTCATTAACTTTTCTGTTTATCGGTGAACCTTTAGCTAAGACAGGCCCACCATCAAGATCGTACTCACCATATTTTGAAGTATTTACACCTGGGTAATCTGTAGCGAAAGTTACATCACATGCTATTGCAATATCCGGACTTATCCCTGAAGCTGCGGAATAAGCACCCTGCAAACCAATTTCTTCACTTGTTGTACTTACGGAATAGACACCAACTTTAACTTTTTTAGTTGAAAGCTTACGAATAACTTCAGCTATGATAAAACTACCTGTTTTATCATCTAATCCACGACCTGATAATCTTCCATTTAGAAGTTCAAGTGGATCAACTTTATACACTGCGAAATCACCTATCTGAACCATTTTACTCATTTCTTTTTTACTCTTTGCTCCACAATCTATGTAAAGATCTTCAAAATCAAACTTATCTTTTAATCCTCCGTGATGCTCAGCATTAGCTCCGACCACTCCGGTTATTTTACTTTTATAACCTAATACTTCAATTTGCATACCAGGTGCGATCTTTGAGCTTATTCCACCAACATTGGAAAAGTAAAGAAATCCATTATCATCAATTCTATTTATAATAAAACCTATTTCATCACAGTGACCGGCTAACAATATCTTAAATTTAGCTTTTGGGTTGATGATTGCAATTGCATTTCCGGCAATATCAGTTTCAACTTTATCTGCATATTTTTTTACATATTTCATCCACTTCAACTGTATATCTTTCTCCATTCCTGATGGCGAAGGAGTATTTAAAAGCTCGAATAAAAAGTTCTTTGAAGATTTGTTCATGTTCATACCTCATTTTTTTGAATAAGTAAGGTTTTAATATATCTTTTTGAGATAAATTTTGCAATGAAAAAAAGTCATTCTCAATTTGTGTAAGCACTGCAGACACTTTTCAATTTAATTTCCTTATCTGCTTATTCATAATCAGAGATAAAATTTGACTAATCGCTATTTCATTCAGTTCAATAAGTCTTTTAGATTGACTCATTCCTTGCCTGATCAATACGGAATTTATACTTTCAATGTTTGATAGTACAACAAGTTGCTCAAGAGTTGCATAATCCCGCAAATTTCCTTCTTTATCTAAATTCAACATACGCCATTCTTTTGCAGTCATTCCGAATAAAGCAACATTTAACATATCAGCCTCATTTGCATAAATAAATGATATTTGATTTTTCTTAACCTTGTTTGGTATAAGCTTTTCTTTTATTGCATCAGTATGAATATGATAATTTACTTTTGCCAGAGTACGTTGTAAATTCCATTCAAGATTTAACTTTGAGTTTTCTTCACTTTTCAGTCTTTGATATTCTTTAACTAAAAGCAATTGAAATTTTGGACTAATCCACATACCAAAATGAAAAGCAATATCTTTATGAGCATAAGTACCTCCATATCTTCCAGCTCTTGCAGTTATTCCAATAGCTCCTGTTTTTTCGATCCATTGTTTTACAGATAAAGCAAAGTTATTTGATCCTGCATTATTTCTAATTGTACCGAATTCGGTATAATTAAAAACAGGATTGTATAAAGCTTCCCACTCTCCGATATATTCAATAGTACTTTTTAAACTTAACCACTTAATTATGATTACATCGTGCAATTGATTTCTAGCCATATCAGTAAGAGAGAGATAATCTTCATTACCATAAGATATTACTGATATTAAGTTGTTTTCTAAATTTATTATTTTAGCTCTTGCCATATTTTCCTCCTTTTTTTTATGCCTACAAAAGAAAGATACACATAGCAAAGTGTCAAATAGTGACCTTTTGATATTTATTTGCATAAAAAAACGCTCCGTTTGGAGCGTTAGAGAAATATGTTGAACAACTAGAAATAATGCTGTGGAGATAAGGTAAAAGTTATAAATTATTAACCCGCTTGGAAATAACGAAAACTTATT
>JAQICF010000038.1 GCA_027858795.1 Candidatus Delongbacteria bacterium
AGTGCGGTCATTGATATACCTGTGATGCCGGAAGCTACACCAAGTAATTCATTGGGAGTAAGACCGAAAAGACCATTAGATCTTTCAGCGAAAATAACGATATATAAGCTGAGAATATTTCCCATCCATATACCGCGACCGAAAGACTGAAGTGCTGTGTACAGATATGCAAGTTTTACATTATTTGTAACGATATTTTTTAAATGTTTTTTCAAAATTTAACTCTCTTTATTCACGAGTGGAATAAGGAATATAACAGGTATTGCACCGAGGGTGTAAACGACTGCTGTAACGATGAAGCATAGCTGAAAATTATTATCCCCAATGAGAAATCCTCCAAGAACAGCCGACGCATTCCAGAAAAGCCCCCAGGAAATAGTCTCTGCAGAATTCCACTTACCTCTATTCTTTTTAGGAACTGCATCCATCAGAATCGACCTGCTTAAAGGTTGTGCTGCATTCATCAACGAACCTCTAAGAACAAAAAGAGGAAGTAATACTATCAATGGTGGGTAGAAAGCAATTACAACAAGACATATAATGGCTAAAGCTTTAAAAGCGAGCATTATCTCAACTCTTCCTTTTGACATTGAGAATCTTTGAGCTATAATTCCAAATGTACCTGTCACAATGAAGGTAACTGCCATAACTATCTGAACAGAGATCGGTTTCATATCATAGATCGCTCTGAAGAACACTGGGAAGAATTTCACTGTCATACCTGCACCCATTCCAATGATAAGATTCGATGATACTAGAAGGATTGGTATTCTTTTTCTTCTCTTAGAAAGATTTGTATCTACTTCATCACTCTCAGGAACTTCGACAATTGATTCACTTTCATCACCGAGAGATCTGTCATCTTTGAAAAAGAAAAGAAGTCCCGCAGAAACCAGAGAAAAAGCTACTCCTACCAACATTACAGATCTTAAAATACCAATGTCCCACTCATCTCCGAGGTAAAGGAAAAGAAAGATATTTAGAAACGGTCCAATAGCCATCGCGGCTTGCTGAACCAAATGTAAATTCGCATAAGCGCCTGATCTTTTACCAGATGGTAATGAATCTGCAAAAATTGACTCAAAAGCCGGTCTTGAAAGCCCTTGAAAAGCACCCCAAAGGAACATAGCTACGAATATAAAAATAATATTAGTAGATATTGCCAAGGTTATCATTGCAGTCATACCAACAACAGCTGCAATCCTAAGCATAATGCTTCGACCGAACTTATCGGCCATTGCACCTGACGGAAATACCAGAGCTGTCATTGCAATACCAGTGATACCCGAAGTAACTCCAAGCAGTTCATTGGAAGTAAGACCAAATATACCATTCGCTTTCTCTGAGAAAAGAACAATATAAAGACTGAGAATATTTCCCATCCAGATACCACGACCAAACGACTGAACTCCTGTAAATAAAAAAGCCAGTTTCACATTATTCGTTACAATATTTTTTAAATGTTTTCTCATCTATCCTTCATTTTGTAGCAAAAAAGGGGAATAAATCCCCCTTTCTATATCAAAACAATAATATTGATGCTAAACGAGTAGTTCAAGGAGTAGTATTTATTTTTGAAGTGGAGCTTAGTTAACCTAAGTGACACGAACAAAATCATACTACAACGCAGAAATACGAAGCTTAAGCATCGATATTCTCTGCGAACTTACATTTTTCGATGATGAATGCTTTACGAGGTGGCACCTCATCACCCATCAACATAGTAAAGATCCTGTCTGCTTCAACAGCATCCTCGATGTTGATCCTCTTGACCATTCTCTGGCTTGGATCCAATGTAGTATCCTTTAGTTGATCAGGGTTCATCTCTCCAAGACCCTTATATCTCTGGATCTCAACTCTTTTACCTTCTTCTCCAGCTAAATGAGCTACAGCTTCCTCTTTCTTATGCTCTGCTTCAGATCCCGGTGAAACATAGATAAAATTCTTACCTCTGGAAATTTTATAAAGAGGTGGCATTGCTAAATAAACATGGCCTCTTCTTACTAATTCAGGCATATATCTAAAGAAAAATGTTAGTAATAAAGTACTAATGTGAGCACCATCAACATCAGCATCAGTCATAATGATTATCTTGCCATATCTTAATTTTTCTATTTTAAAACCATCACCTTCATTACCACTCTCTTCGCCACCGCCATCAATATCACTTTCTCCAATACCTGCACCAATAGCATTTATAAGGCTTTTAACTTCCTCGTTTCCAAGCATTTTATCAAGTCTTGCCTTCTCAACATTAAGTATCTTTCCTCTAAGAGGTAAAATAGCTTGGTATTTAATATCTCTACCATCTACGGCAGAACCACCAGCAGAATCACCCTCAACAATGAATAGTTCACAATCCATTGCATCAGTACCTTTTGCACAATCATAAAGTTTAGCAGGCATAGACCCACCTTCAAAAGCTGATTTTCTCCTGATCATGTCTTTTGCTTTTCTAGCTGCTTCTCTCGCCCTTAAAGCTTCGGTACATTTATCAATAACGGATCTGGCTATTTTTGGATTTTCCCCAAAGTACTCTAAAAGTCTTTCATATACAACCGATTGAACTATTCCGGTGACTTCTCCGTTTCCAAGTTTTGTCTTCGTTTGACCTTCAAACTGAGGCTCCATAACCTTAATAGAAAGAACAGCTGTAAGACCTTCTCTAACATCCGAACCACTTAATTTCATTTTGTCGTTTTTGAAAATTTTGTTATCTAAAGCATATTTATTTATAACTCTTGTTAAGGCTGACTTAAAACCCTCTTCGTGAGTTCCACCCTCAATAGTATGAATATTATTTACATAGGATTCAATATTTTCTCTATAAGTTTCATTCCAGGATATAGCTATTTCTATAGGATAGCCATCTTTCTCTCTGTCAATATAGATTGGCTCACAAATACTGTGCTTATTTTCATCAATATACTTTACGAATTCAACCAATCCACCTTCATATTGAAACTCTAAGTAAGGCTGGTTTCCTTCTTCGTCCTTGCTGGTTGCTCTAAGGTCCTTCAGTGTGATCATGATACCTTTATTTAAAAATGCTAACACTCTCAATCTGTGAGAAATGATATCAAAATGATATAAAGTGCTGTCAAAAATATCAGGATCAGGAAAATAAGTTTGTTTTGTACCTTTCTTGTCAGATTTTCCTATAATTTCCAATTTCTTACTTGTAATACCTCTTGAAAATTCTATTAAATAATGATTCCCGTTTTTAAATACTTCCGTGATCATTTTAGCTGACAATGCGTTAACACAGGAAACGCCAACACCGTGTAAACCACCTGATACTTTATAATTTTCTTTATCAAATTTACCACCGGCATGCAATTGTGTCATTACAACTTCAACAGCAGGTAAATTTTCATCTTTATGCAAATCGACAGGAATACCCCTTCCATCGTCAATAACCGAAATACCACCTTCAGGAGTTATCTCAACTTCTATCTTAGAACAATATCCACCCAATGCTTCGTCAATAGAGTTGTCAACAACCTCGTTTACCAGATGGTGAAGACCTCTTGTGCTAACATCGCCAATATACATTGCAGGTCGCATTCTAACAGCTTCTAAGCCCTTTAAAACGGTTATCTTATCCGCTGAATAGCTTTCTTTGTTAATATTTTCTTCGTTGCTCATTTGAAAACCCCGTTTATTTCAATTAATAATTTCTCTTCGTGGTCGACCACAAGAGTCGACCCTACTCTAATAAAACAATATTTTACTTATCTTTTTATAACCCAATTTTGCATTGTATTTATTTTTTATCTCATCTTCAATATGATAAAATTCACTTCTCCATATAGAACTATTAACCTTAATTATCAAAACTGATGCTTCAAATTTAATAACTCTGCTTATTTTTGCTAATTTATCTCCTACTACTTTAGGCCAAAGGCTTAATAACTCTGCCATCTCACCCAATTTCTTATATTCCGGATTATCCGCAATCAACTTGTTTAGAATCTTATCAAGTTGTGGTATTCCTCGAGGGGAATTATATATTTTTCTTCTTATTCTTTTCATAATTTATTGTAAAGATAAAACTCCATCAACAACATTGAATATACGAGTATTATTGATGTCAAATTGATTAATTATACTATTATTACTTGTCGTAATGAATGTTTGAATATCTTTATCCAATATCTTTGCTATTTTACCGCTCTTTTTCTCATCTATCTCACTGTAAAGATCATCTAATAAGAAGATCGGGTACTCATCAGTAATTGATTTTATGTATTTTATTTCTGATAACTTTAATGCGACCAAAAATAATTTATGCTGACCTTTCGATCCGTACTTTCTCAGATCATTGTTGTTTATTTTGAAAACCAGATCATCTTTATGTGGCCCGATCATTGATAAACCTCTATCTCTCTCAATATTTACATTCTCAGATAATTGCTTTTTAAGATCATTTTGATAATCATTTAATTCCATTGATGATGAATATGAGATCTCACCTGCGAACAGACCATCGGATATAAATAACAAAATGTCTTTGAAAAATTTATTAAATCCATCTAGAAATTCAATTCTTTTAGCAAATATCTTACTTCCGTATTCCAGCAGCTGTTCATTGTAAACTTCGATCATTTCAGGTTGGAATTTATTATCCTTTTTGAAAATATATAAGATCTTGTTCTTCTGTTTTATTGTTTTAGTATAATTCTTCAGTAGAGAAAAATACTCCTTATCGATCATTGATAACAACTTATCAATAAATTTTCTTCGTTCTAAAGGAGGACCTGTAGTAATTATACTTTCATCAGGTATCAAATACACTATTGGTATATTACCCCAGAAGTCTGAATACTTTAAAACTTTTTTATCTTGAAATATCACTTTCTTCTTTCTGTTACTGAAACTTATTTTAATGCTTAAATCATTATCATTCTTATCAACAAATTCACCTGAAATAAAAAAATAATCCTCTCCAAACCTTTTCATCTCACTATAATTCTTCGTTCTGAAACTATTCAACAAACCAAGTACACTCATAGCCTCAATAAGATTAGTCTTACCTTGTCCGTTTAACCCAGTAAAACAAACAATGTCCCTATCAAAACTAATGTCTAAGTCGTTATAATTCCTAAAGTTATCCAGTATGATTTTCTTTAATTTCATTTATTGTTTAAGAATTATCCACAGAAGCAGGCATAAGTAACATTAAAACATCAAAATTATCTGTAGATTCAAATGGCTTAATGATAACAGGTTTTTTACCTGTACTTATACTTAATTCCACAACTTCTGTGTCTATATTTTTTAACAATTCAACTATCTTAATTGAATTAAATCCTATAAATAACTCTTCACCTTCGTAATCAATATTTATACTTTCCTCAGCTTTTGAAGATGAGTTACTATCTTCAGAATTTATTAATAATTGATCTTTTGATAAATTAAATTTAATAAGCTTTGTTACAGGATTACAAGCCAATGATACTCTTGATAAAGCTGAAGTTACAGATAGTTTATCCATCTTAGCTTTTAAGTTGTTATTTACCGGGATAATAGCTTGATATGCAGGATATTTTCCATTTATCAATCTAGTGAAGATCACAATATTATTTATTCTGAATTCTACATAATTCTCTTCGAAGTAAATATAACACTCTTCGTTCTTATCAATAGCATTAGCTACAATGTTTAATGATTTTGCAGGTAGTATAATATCTGCTTCCTCACCTTCATACTTAATATCCTTATCATCCAATTTCACCAAACGAACACTGTCAGTAACTACCATAGTAAGTTCATTTGATTTAATAGAGAATAGAACACCTGTTAAAACAGCTCTTAACTGATCAGGTGATACAGTGAAGACTGTTTTATTGATATATTTTTTTAATTTCAAAGAATCTATTGCCAAATGATTTCCTGATAAACTTTTTGGAGTAGCAGGAAAGTCATTATAGTCTTCTGTTATTACAACTTCGAATTTAATGTTGTTTGAAATTATCTTAACAACACTACCTTCCTTCTTAATTGTAATATTTGAATCCGGTAAACTCTTTATGATGCTTATGAATTTTTTACCGTGCACAACAACTATTCCATCCTCAGCTCCGTTTACATCAACATTATTTACTAATGTAACAGAAAGATCTGTTGCTGTAATGGTTAAGTTGTTTTCTTTGAGATTTAATATAATACATTCTGTAATAGGTTTTGTACTGTGCAAAGGTAAAATAGGACTGATAAGAGATAATTGCCCCATAAGGCTGGATTTCTGAACGGAAAAGATCATTTTTTTACTCCTTATTTTTTAATAGAAAAAACTTATTAATTTAAAACCTTATTATTGTTAGTGTTGTGAATTTGTGAATAATACCCTAACTAAGAAAATAAAAACAACATCATGATAATATTTCCTTGAATGAACTGAGAATAAGTTTGTGAATATATGTTTATAAGTGTTGTTTTTTATCAATGTTAATAACCATCCTGTTAATATGTTGGTAAGTTAGAAATTTAACCAATACTAATACGTTGATAGATTGATTACGTTAAGTATTTCGTTAATAATATTTGTCATGTCTGGGTCTTGAGCATTTAATTTTAATTGAATTTTTTTTGTTGCATGAGATACTGTACTATGCTCACGGCCGCCGAAATGAACACCAATACTCGTAGTAGTGGATTTTAACTGAGTTGTAGATAAATACATTGCTACTGCTCTTGCTTGAGCTACTTCTTGTGTTCTGGTTTTCTTCATCAGTAGATCTTTCGGGATATTAAAATACTCTGAAACAATATCCTGTATCTTGTCAATATTTAAAGTTGATTTTTTTGACACCATTAACTCTTTAAGCAACTCTTTAGCCTTAGTAACAGTGATCTCTTTATTGAAGTTAGAGTAGTAAAAATACAACTTAACTATCGCCCCTTCAAGATCACGAACATTTGTATTTATGTTATTTGCGATGAACATTATGACGTCATTACCCAACCTAAAGTTTTTTTCCTCTGATTTTAATCGGATAATAGCTGCCCTGGTTTCAAGATCAGGTGGTCTTACATCAGTAATCAATCCCATTTTAAACCTTGATTTTAACCTTTCATCTAACTGGTGGATATCATTTGGATGAAAGTCCGATGTTAGGACTATTTGCCCGTCATTATCATAGATATAATTAAAGATATGGAATAATTCTTCCTGGCTTTTTTCTTTCCTTGCAAAGAATTGGATATCATCAATAATGATCAGGTCTTTTGTGATCAAATACTCTTTATAATCATCGATCTTTCCAGTTTTGATATTATTTACAATTTGTTTTACAAAAATATCAGAAGTTAGATAAAGAATATTTTCAGCAGACTTTTCTTCAAATACGTAGTTTCCGATCGCAGATACAAGATGAGTTTTACCTAAACCAACTCCACCAAATATTAATAATGGGTTGTAAGGAGAGTTCTTAACTTGTTGAGCAACATTTATCGCAGAAACATATGCTGTTTCATTCCCATTACCCTGTATGAAATTATCAAAGGTGTATTTAGGGTTTAAAGAAGTTTCTTTGTATTCAGAGATGTTATTTCTTTTTTTACTTTTGGTCTTTATTTTGTGAACTTTATCTAAGTCATCTGAAGATTCTGTTATTGAAAAATCAGTATCTGAATCAATAAGAAATTTTATAGTTATCTCTTTGGCTCCAAGTACATCCTTAAGACTTTCATCAAGTGCTTTCTTGTATTGACCATTGATGTAGTCAATGTGAACTTTTGAAGGTACTTGAAATGTGATCTTGTCGTTATCTAACTGAACTATTTTTAAGGGTTTTATCCAAGTATTAAAAGAATTTTGGTTTAAAAATTCTTTAATTTTCTCTTTAAATCCCTCTTCTACTTTTAGGGCTTTTTTATCTACCATAAATCTGCTTATTTCTATATTAATTATAACTTAGAGTAATATATAAGATTATATGAATCTTGCAACGATAAAATTATAAAAAAGTAGATAAAAAAAAGGGTTAAAAAAATATAAAAAAAACGTAAAATATGAATACGTAAGGAACGCAGATCTGTGTTCCCTACGTAATGGTTTTATTTTATCAACAGCATCTTGTTCGACAACTTTTTACCATCTGTCTGCAATGTGTAGAAATATATTCCACTGTTTAAATTCTCTGCATTGAAAAGAACAGAGTGATTTCCACTTGATAATTTATCATTTACTAACTCTTTTACGAGTTGTCCGTTTGAGTTATATACTGATATTTTCACGTCTTGCATAGAAGGTATTGAAAAACTTATCGTAGTTGTAGGATTAAACGGATTCGGATAATTCTGCTCAAGCCTGTAATTGTCAATCGTCAGTTGTTCATTGTCAATTGAGGTAGTAGAGATCCAAGCCAAGAACGGATATCCGTTATTCGTAACACCATCAATATCCCAAATATCTTCAGTTCCATTAGTCGTTTCACCGACAAAATCCATTCCTGCATCAGTGAATGTTGAGGCAGACTGCATTTCTGTAGTTGTTAGACCGATACCATCATAACTAATTGATGTTCCGGATGTTTCAATATCCCAGAAACAATTTTCACCAACACTACCACTACCAGCAAAACCATTGCAAGACCCTCCAGTTAACTCACCGTAACTAAAAGAATTTGTAATATTTCCACCACCACCAACAAATCCAGCAGCACCATCTCCGGTAACATTCGAGGAAGTATAACAGTTACTAATATAACCTTCGCAGTGACCTACAAATCCTCCGTACCCCATTGACATACCGCCAAGAATCGTTACATCTCCAGTGCTATAACATTGTGAAATAGTACCATCCATATTGCTTCCGATCAATCCTCCAGTATAATTGCCACCGGTAACATTTGCTTCGCTATAGCATTTTTCCATTATTCCCCAACCTTCACCAACTAATCCCCCTACTGCCCATCCTCCACTAACACTTCCTGTGCTGTAACAGTTAGTGATCGTTCCAAGAAAACCTCCTGCTAAGAGACCAGCATATGACCCACCGGTAATCGTACCATTAGTAATACCTAAATTTTTCACCTCAGCATTTTTTGTTGCACCAAAAAGGCCAGACATAGCTTCATCAAAAGAGATTGGAATATGATTAATATATAAGCTGTCAATAATGTGTCCTTGTCCATCGTATGTTCCATGAAAATTTCCGGTACTAATATTTTCTTCATGAAAATTTCCTATCGGTTTCCAACCCATTGGTTCATCTACAGTAAGAGAATCTTCATCATGATCTCCCACAAACCAATTCTGTGTTTCACTTGCATCAATATCCGCTGTTTGGATGTAATGACTATGAAAATTCAATGTATCAGCAGTGATCCAGTATAAATTTTCGAGATTTGCAATTTGATATGGGTTACCTATTGTTCCATTTCCGTCTGCTGGAGCAATTGCTATTGGTTCATTCATCCATCTTAGAAATGGATATCCGTTATTTGTTACACCATCAATATCCCAAATATCTTCAGTTCCATTAGTTGTTTCACCCACAAAATCCCAAGTTGCGTCATTGTAAGCTGCAAGAGTTTGCATTTCAACAGTAGTAAGGCCGATAGGATCATTTGGATAAGCAGTACTGTCAGCAACTCCAGATGTTTCCTCATCCCAGAAACAGTTAATAATATTTCCGTAACCACTACCTTTAAATCCTCCACTTAAATCGCTATATATTACACCACAGCTGAAGGAATTCTCAATGTTTCCGCCTTCCTGACGACCAACGAATCCTCCACCGTATGTACCTGCATATCCATATATATCTGAAGTTGAGTAGCAATTAATAATATTTCCATTTGAACAACCTACTATTCCTCCTAAACCCGACAAAGCAATAGTATCTTCGTAAGGATAAGTTATACTGCCAGTAGAAAAACTTGAAGAAATTGAACCACCATTTAAGTAACCAATAATACCACCAGTATAATTGCCACCAGAAACATTTGCTTCACTATAGCATTTTTCCATTATTACACTACCTTCACCTACAAGACCACCAACAGCCCAACCACCACTTACATTTCCAGTACTGTAACAGTTAGTGATCGTTCCACTAAAACCTCCAGCGATAAGACCAACATTTGAGCCACCAGTAATAGTAGAGTTTGTTACACCCAAATTTTTTATTTCAGCATTTTGTGCGCAACCAAAAAGTCCTGACATCGATTCCTCAAATGAGTGGGGAATATGATTTATGTACAAATTATCAATTATATGTCCTTGCCCGTCGTAGGTTCCATCAAAAATACCAGGAAAATATATTTCACTGTAATTTCCTATAGGTTTCCATCCCATTGGTTCATCTACAGTAAGAGAATCTTCATCATGATCTCCCACAAACCAATTTTCCGTATCACTGGCATCAATATCAGCAGTTTGGATATAATAACTGTGGAAATTTAATGTGTCAGCAGTAATCCAGTAAAGATTTTCAAGATTTGCAATTTGATACGGATTACCTTCTGTTCCATTTCCAACAGCAGGTGTTGTTGCGACCTGTGCATAAATTGGTAATAAAATACCAATTAATACGATTAATAATATGTTCTTCTTCATGACGATCTCCTTATATATAATAATGATAGAATTAATTGACAAAACAGAGCAATGTTTTGCGGATAAATACTTGTTGAGGGATATGGAGTTACACTATGTAGCTAAGGTAATAAAAGTATTTGGTCAAAACAAGAGAAAAATAATTTATTTTTTTATTAGTTAGTCAAAAAAGAGAGAATGTATAGTATCAATCACTGCTTGATCAAGAGGTTTTTTTAAATATACTGAAAATTTAAGATCTGATAGTTCTGTAGCTACAATTTCATTACTTTTAACGATCATGTCATACATCTTTTTAAGGAGTTCACTATCTGTTTTTATTCCGTTTCCAATGATAGTCAAAGAATAGCATGGTTTTGAGTTCGTTTGAACATTTTCTGTGATCTTAATACGTTTGTTTTCAAAGGATTGAAGTAATTTGATCTGAGAAATATCAGTAGAAAAAAAATCTTCATTTTCATGAATTGAATAAAATAATTTATCGTTATAAACCAATGCGGTATATTTATTTTTATTTAAAATATCATTAGAAATGATAGTACCAATGTATCCAGTCGAGCTGTGACCCGTCGATATCTTAATATTCAACCTTTTTGCATACTCAACTGCGGAATTTTTTAAGACCTTTGCTCCGGAAGATGATATTTCCAACATTGTATTATAATTAAGTTCTTTGATCAACTTTGCATCTGGAACAATTTTAGGATCGGTTGTATGGACACCTGCAACGTCACTGTATATTTCACAATAATCGGCACATAAAGCTACTGTGACTGCCACTGCTGTTGTATCTGACCCACCACGACCAAGCGTTGTAATTTCTTTCTTTGTACTAACGCCTTGGAAACCCGCGATTATTGGGATGTGGTTTTCTTCGAGGGATTGTTTTAAACGGTCTCCTTTTATCTCTAAGATACGGGCATTTTGATGGTTACAATCAGTGATAAGTCCTATCTGAGATCCAGTAAATGATTGAGCTAACCCAGGTTTAATAGAGTTAATTGCAATACTCATCAATGAGATAGATTCTCTCTCTCCAATAGAAACAAGCATATCTAATTCTCGATGATCAGGATTTCCTGAAAGATCAAAAGCTTTGGATCTAAGCCTGTCAGTAGTATCACCTGTCGCAGAAACGACAATGACCAATTTATCCCCTGAATCAAATCTTTCAACGATCCTTTCCGCAATAGATCTGATCTTTTCAGGAGATGCCAGGCTGCTACCACCATATTTTTGAACTATTAAAGCCATTTATTCCTTATAATTTGATGATGTACAGACGTAGTACTACTACGTCTCTACAATTCCCAATCAAGGATCACCTTGCCGCAATTACCTGATTCCATTACGTCGAATCCTTTCTGGAAATCATCTACTTTGAAATGATGCGTTATTATTGGAGAAAGGTCAAGGCCTGCTATTAACATTTGTTCCATTTTATACCACGTCTCAAACATCTCTCTTCCATAGATACCTTTTAAAGTCAAAGCTTTGAAAATAATATCACTCCAGGCAACTTTTGTATCAGAAGGCAAAATGCCTAATAATGATATTTTAGAGCCATTGTACATATTGTCTATCATATCATTAAAAGCAATTGGAGAACCTGACATTTCTAATCCGACATCAAATCCTACCATACCAAGATCATTCATTACATCTTTTATTTTTGTATTCATCGGATTAATCGCATGGGTTGCACCCATTTTTCTAGCGATATCGAGTCTATATTCACTGATATCTGTAACAACAATGTGTCTTGCACCTGCAAATCTTGCGATAGCAACCGCCATACTTCCAATAAGACCAGCACCTGTAATAAGTACGTCTTCTCCAATCAAAGGAAATGATAAAGCTGTATGAGCGGCATTACCGAACGGATCCATTATCGCAAGATAATCATCAGGTATACTTGTGTTTATCTTCATTACATTTTCAGCAGGAACTTTCACGTATTCTGCAAAGCAACCATTGATATTTACACCAATTCCTACAGTGTTTTCACACACATGCTTTTTCCCTCTACGGCAATTTCTACAATGACCACAGGCAATATGCCCTTCTCCGGTCACCCTTTCACCGATCTCAAAATTCTTTACCCCTGCTCCCATCTCTGAAATGACACCAACATATTCATGACCTATTGTCATAGGCACAGGAATAGTTCTCTGAGACCATTCATCCCACTTATAAATATGAAGGTCAGTTCCACAGATAGCGGTCTTTTTAATTTTAATAAGAACATCATTTATTCCAATTGTAGGAATATCAACTTCTTCCATCCATAAACCTTTTTCAGGTTTTGATTTTACCAATGCTTTCATTTTTGCCATTTTTCCCTCTATCTAAATGTTTTATATATCTTTTCGAAAAATAAATACATCTTAAGATAAAATCAATTTAATATTTATTATGTTAATTTTTTATTTATTTTCAAAAAATATAGCAAAAGGTCACTATTTGACACTTTGCTATCGCTATATTGTATTCGTAGCATTAAATCAATATTAATGGATATAATATGTTTAAAAGAAGTGATGAAAGAAAATTGACAAGATTAAAAGGATATGATTATTCGCAAAATGGGTATTATTTCGTAACAATATGTGTTGAAGATATGGAACATCCATTTGGATTTATTGAAAATGAACATATGAATTTAAGCGAATTTGGAAAAATAGCACAACAATGTTTAAATGATTTACCGAAAAATTACGACAATTGTTTTTTGGACGAAACAATTATTATGCCCAATCACATACATTACATAACCATAATTTCCAACCACACCGTAGGGGACGATTTCTTATCGTCCCCTGTTACAATAAATTCCATGAACGGTTTTGTTTTAAAAAAAAGGGACGGTAAGAAACCGTCCCCTACAAATGCTTATGGAATTACATTGCCGGATATGAATTTAAAAACAAACGCAAACAAAATACACGATTTGTCTGAAATGGTTCGATCATTCAAACATTATGTGACACGTAATATAAATAAATTAAATCCAAATCGAAAATTTAAATGGCAAAAATCTTTTTACGATCACATTATTCGTAATGACAATGATTTAAACAGAATAAGAAAATATATAATAAACAATCCAATAAATTGGGAAAAACACAAATAGTGTAAGGATGAACCTACGTGTTCATCCGGTAGTGCATAAAATGATATAGGAGTAAAATATGTTAGCAAAGATCAAATCAGCAGCAGTATTAGGATTGGATGCATTCGAAATTGAAGTCGAGACGCATCTTGAAAGAGGATTACCAGGACTTTCATTAGTTGGTTTACCTGATACAACGGTAAAAGAAAGTAAAGACAGGATCAATGCTGCAATAAAAAATTCGAATTATGAATTTCCACTAAAGAGAATCATCATAAATTTGGCTCCTGCGGATATCAAGAAAGAAGGATCTTCCTACGATTTGCCTATCGCTATTGCCATTTTATCTGCATCCGGACAGATCGAAAGAGAGAGGTTGGATGATTATATATTTCTCGGAGAATTGGCATTAGATGGGACTCTAAGACCAATAAAAGGCGCACTTCCAATAGCAATACTGGGAGATATTAAGAACTACAAAGGAATAATCCTTCCAAAGGAAAATGCATTTGAAGCGGCTGTTATAGAAGGAGTTGATGTATTGCCGGTAGAAAGTTTAAAACAGGTTGTTGATTTTGTCAATGGAGACGAAGAGATAGTACCCCTCAAAGTAAATATTGAGGATCTGTTTGAAGAATTCAATAAATGGGATATAGATTTCCATGAAGTAAAGGGGCAGTATCATGTAAAAAGAGCTTTAGAGATAGCAGCTGCGGGTGGTCACAACCTTATCATGATCGGTCCTCCGGGAAGTGGAAAATCTATGCTTTCTAAAAGATTTGCGACAATATTACCAAATATGACACTACCTGAAGCTCTTGAGACCACTAAGATATACTCTGTTGCAGGATTATTACCCCACAATAAAGCACTTATGGCGACGCGACCTTTCAGATCTCCGCATCATTCTATCTCAGATGCTGCTTTGGTCGGTGGTGGAAGGATCCCAAAGCCCGGGGAGATAAGTTTGGCTCATCACGGAGTACTATTTCTTGATGAATTACCTGAATTTAAGAAAAATGTACTTGAAGTAATGAGACAACCCTTGGAAGACAGGGAAGTTACTATTGCCAGAGCTGCTTCAACATTGAAGTTTCCTGCAAGCTTTGTAATGGTAGCCGCAATGAATCCGTGTCCATGCGGATATTACGGTGATCCGACAAGAGATTGTACTTGCGGAGAAACTAAGATCAAGAGTTATCTAAGCAAGATATCAGGGCCATTATTAGATAGAATAGATATTCATATAGAAGTTCCAGCTGTAAAATATGAGGAATTAGCTCAGAAGGAAGATGGAGAAAAAAGTGATACTATAAGACAAAGAGTAATAAAGGCTAGAGAAGTCCAACTGGAAAGATATTCAGAGGTTGATATATATTCAAATGCTTCAATGAATCAAAAACATATAAAAAAACATTGCCAACTAGACTCTGGATCTGAGAAAATTCTTAAGAGAGCAATTGAATCCTTATCTTTATCGGCCAGAGCCTACAACAGAATTCTAAAAGTTTCTAGAACTATTGCTGATCTTGATGGAAAGCAAAACATTGAAATTTCACATATGGGCGAGGCAATACAATATAGGAGCTTGGATAGGAAATATGTATAAAATAAGTCACATTGAGGCTCTCGAAATGTAAGACTTATTTTATCAAGTACGACACTTCGATAAACTCAGTGTGACCAGAAAAGACAGAGATACATTATAGTTGAATATGCGTTCTAATTCTATTATCTTATACGTACTTACTTAAAAAGATATGATATAGGAGAAGAATATGAAAAGTTTTAGGATAAACGATAGTTTTTTTATAGTTTTATTGCTGATCCTTACTCTTGCATTTTTGAAACTAATAGGGATCTTCATAATAGATATTTTTCTGGCAGTAGTATTATATATAATTTTCAGAAAACCTTTCACATACTTTCTGAAAAAGACGAAGAGTAGAAAAAAAGCTTCTACAATAACTGTTTTAATAGTTTTTTTAGTAGTTACCATACCATTGTTCTTTGTAGGGACTATGGTTTCTATTGAGGCAACAAACAACTATCAAAAACTAAAAGCTAACCTTCCTGAATATCAGGCGATGCTCTCAGTCGAATCTGTAAAAAGTTATGCACTTAAAGTTCCTTATTTCGGCGAAAAATTAGCAGAGCAAGTCAAAGTGATAGATTTTGAACAGGTTAAAAAAATGAGCTCCCAGACGATAATGTCAGTAAGTACATATATCTTTAAATTGATCCAAACTGTTTTTTTTAATTTTACTTCCTTTCTATTGCATTTATTTATAACACCTTTTTTACTTTTTTACTTATTCTACGATGGTAAGAAATTAGTATCAAAGATACATGCAGTATCACCATTTGACAGGAAAGATGAGCAGAAAGGCATGAATGAACTGGTTAAAATTACAGATACGATCGTGATCTATACTTTCTTAATAGGTGTGGGAGAAGGGATTTATGGAGGAGCACTTTTTGCCGCTTTAGGTATCGGATCTCCTTTTTTCTGGGGGATCTTAATGGTTGGCTTATCAATGATCCCAATAGTTGGAGCAAACACAATTATAGTTCCTGCTGCAGTTATCCAACTTATAATGGGAAATTATACAAGCGGACTAATTTTACTGTTTTTAGGTGCAGGACTGATCATTGTAAATCAAAACATTATCAAACCTAAGCTTACTGGAGATAGAACAGGTTTGCATCCGGTGTTAATGTTTATTTCAAGTTTAGGTGGGATTGCATGGCTTGGAATAGTCGGATTCCTTGTAGGCCCATTGATCGCAGCTTTGTTCATGGTTGCATGGAGTCAGTATGCAATTAAATTTAAGTCAGAAACAATAACTTATTAATACTATATATTGAAAGCTATTTTAAAAAACATATTACCTTCATTGATCATAGTTTGGCTACTATTTCTTATAGAATTAATAGCTTCAGATGCTGATCATGGAGGTCTTAGAAATATCTATTGGCTAGAACAATTAAAGATATTTATAGCCTATACAATATTAGGATCTTTTATCGGTGGCATTAGTTCAGGTATCTTAACAACAAAGAAGAAGAGATATAAAGATTATTTAGAGAACAGCTTTCAAAAGCGCATATTTTATATTATAAAAAATCTAAGCTACTCAATGCTTATAATTTTTATTGTAGTCAGCAGAGAGATTATTAACCAGCCAGCATTTTTTAGATCAACCCTGTTAAGCCCTAATTTCTTTCTAAGTTCATTGTTTCAATTTCTAGTAAATAATTTCTCTCCTTTATACTTTACTATATTTTTGATCGTGATTCTGGGTATGTTCTTACATAATATATTCTCTAAAATATCCCTGCATGATGGTTTATCAAGATTTGCCGGATATTTTCTGTCAATAAGCGGAATTATGCTGATCATGTTTAATTACGGTTGGGCAAATGCAGACGGAAAAGAAAATAAGAATATTTTATTTATAGGTGTTAAAGGTCTGAAAAACACACAATTAAGCAGATCATTTCTTAAAGATTACAAAGGATTCAACGAAATTATTTCAACAAGTTATAATTTCGAAAACTGCTTCACGTTATCGAACAACCCCAATGCAACCGTTTTATCATTTCTAAGTTCACATCATCCTGAAAAATATGAATTTTTAAATGGAAGTATACCTTATGATCTTGAAAATAATACTATCCTATCATTCTTGAACAAAAATTCAGACTATAATACTTCTTTCATTTCAGATAAAGAATTTGCTTTTACAGATTATAAAAGTTCGAATAATTTGATCTTTCACAAACCGAGTAAGGAAGAAATTGTTAGATCTATCACTCTTAAAGAACATAGTTTACTTCCTGTAGCATGTAATAGTAAAATTTTCATCAATCTATTTAAAGAAATATTTATTCTTGAGGGTTATCAAGATAGAACATTTTTACAATCCATTGTTTTAAAGAAGATCAAAAACAAGAAAAAGCCATTTGCTCTAACTTACATATTGTCAGATAATAATAAGAATCTGCCTTATCCATATTACAGGATAATCGAAAATGAGAGTTTTGAAAAAGCATACTTAACATACATTGATGATGAATTACAGAATATTATTTCTGCACTCAAAGACAGTAAAAAATACAATAATACTTACATAGTTCTATTTGGAATTCCGGAAGGTAAAAAGGGACTTGAAAATCTCAATTATAAAATTCCTTTATATCTTAGCAACACAGAATTTCAAACTGAAAAAGTAGTACACAACAATTATACGATCAATGATATTATTCCTACAATATTGGACTTGATAGAAGTTCCAAAAAATTCCCAGTTCGAAGGGACTTCATTATTTAAAACTGAATTTAAAAGGCAGAATATCATTTTAACGGATTGGCAGCAATCAAACTATATTCTGAATTCCCCTCTTATCCCAAGAGCATTGATCAGGGGTGATTATAAATTGAATGCTAAGCCAACAAATAATAACATTGTTTATGAACTGTTTGATATTCAAATAGATCCTTTTGAGAAAACAGAAATTAGTTTTTCGAAGAAAAGAATATTGAACAGGATGATCCAAATTTATGAGGATAAACTTGAAGATGAATTCGGGTGTCGGATCATAAACGGATATGCGTTTAAGTAGATTTTTCGTTATTTCCTACCTAAATATTAATGTTTTAATAATGCTCTACTGCTAAGGTCGTTCGGACTCATAGATAATCACGACAGTGCCATTTTGCCAAAGTTGTAAAAGTTTACAACGGTCATGGCAAAAAGTGATTTGCTAAGTCAACACGGGAGTTCAAGTCATTTTGCCAATGTTAGCAGTTGGATTTTCGAGTTCGCTTGATTCAATAATGGTTACCCACTTTTTGTTT
>JAQICF010000049.1 GCA_027858795.1 Candidatus Delongbacteria bacterium
AGTGCGGTCATTGATATACCTGTGATGCCGGAAGCTACACCAAGTAATTCATTGGGAGTAAGACCGAAAAGACCATTAGATCTTTCAGCGAAAATAACGATATATAAGCTGAGAATATTCCCCATCCATATACCACGACCAAATGACTGAAGCGCGGTATAGAGATATGATAGTTTAACATTATTTGTAACGATATTTTTAAAATGTTTTTTCAAAACTTAACTCTCTTTATTCACGAGAGGAATAAGGAATATTACAGGTATTGCACCAACAGTGTAAACAACTGCTGTTACAATAAAACATAGCTGAAAATTATTATCCCCGATTAGAAATCCCCCAAGAACAGCAGATGCATTCCAGAAAAGTCCCCAGGAAATAGTCTCCGCAGAATTCCACTTACCTCTATTCTTCTTTGGAACGGCATCCATAAGGATTGACCTGCTCAAAGGTTGAGCTGCGTTCATCAACGAACCTCTCAAAACAAAAAGTGGAAGTAATACTATCAAAGGTGGGTAGAATGCAATTACAACAAGACATATAATAGCTAAAGCTTTAAAAGCGAGCATTATCTCAACTCTTCCCTTAGACATAGAAAATCTTTGAGCTATAATTCCGAATGTACCTGTCACAATGAAGGTAACAGCCATAACTATCTGAACAGACACAGGTTTCATATCATAGATCGCTCTGAAGAACACTGGGAAGAATTTCACTGTCATACCTGCTCCCATTCCAATGATAAGATTAGATGAAACAAGTAAAATAGGTATTTTTTTTCTTCTCTTAGATAGATTTGTATCTACTTTATCACTCTCAGGAACTTCGACAATAGATTCACTTTCATCTCCGAGAGATCTATTATCTCTGAAAAAGAAAAGAAGTCCTGCAGAAACCAGAGAAAAAGCTACTCCGACCAACATTATAGACCTTAAAATACCAATATCCCATTCATCTCCAAGGTAAAGGAAAAGAAATATATTTAGAAAAGGTCCAATAGCCATCGCACCTTGCTGAACCAAATGCAACTTCGCATAAGTGCCTGATCTTTTACCAGATGGTAATGAATCTGCAAAAATAGACTCAAAAGCAGGTCTTGAAAGCCCCTGAAATGCCCCCCAAAGAAACATTGCAACAAATATAAAAATAATATTAGTAGATACTGCCAAGGTTATCATTGCAGTCATACCTACAACAGCTGCGATTCTGAGCATAATACTACGACCGAATTTATCAGCCATTGCACCTGACGGAAAAACTAGAGCAGTCATAGCGATTCCAGTTATGCCAGAAGTTACTCCGAGTAACTCATTTGAAGTTAACCCGAAAATACCATTAGCTTTCTCTGAGAAAAGAATAATGTACAGACTGAGAATATTTCCCATCCATATACCACGACCAAATGACTGTACTCCAGTGAACAAGAACGCAAGTTTCACATTGTTCGTAACGATATTTTTAAGTCTTTTTCTCATTTTTCCTTCTATTTTGTAGCAAAAAAGGGGAATAAATCCCCTTCTATGTCAAATTTCATATTTCGCTGCAAACCACCCCGAGTGACTTTGTCACCCACCCCTCCAAGGGAGGGAGAACTTACCCTTCATTCCCCTCCCATGGAGGGGTGTCAGCACAGCTGACTGGGTGGTAATTTTTTACGCGTCAATGTTCTCAGCGAACTTACCTTTTTCTATTATGAACGCTTTTCTTGGAGGTACCTCATCGCCCATAAGCATTGTAAAAATCCTATCAGCTTCAACAGCATCTTCAATGTTTATTCTCTTAATCATTCTCTGACTTGGATCTAATGTAGTATCCTTCAACTGATCTGGGTTCATCTCACCAAGACCCTTATATCTCTGGATCTCCACCCTTTTACCTTCTTCACCTGCTAAATGTGCTACAGCTTCTTCTTTCTTTTGCTCAGCTTCAGTTCCAGGTGAAACATAGATAAAATTCTTACCTCTAGAAATTTTATAAAGAGGTGGCATTGCTAAATAAATATGCCCTCTTCTGACTAATTCAGGCATATATCTAAAGAAAAATGTCAATAATAAGGTACTGATATGAGCACCATCGACATCAGCATCAGTCATAATGATGATCTTGCCATATCTTAATTTTTCTATTTTGAAACCATCGCCACCATTACCACTATCTTCACCGCCGCCATCAATATCACTTTCCCCAATACCTGCGCCTATAGCATTGATAAGGCTTTTAACCTCTTCATTTCCAAGCATTTTATCCAATCTTGCTTTTTCAACATTAAGGATCTTACCTCTCAGTGGTAAAATAGCTTGGTATTTAATATCTCTACCATCTACGGCAGAACCACCAGCAGAATCACCCTCAACAATGAAAAGTTCACAATCCATAGCATCCGTACCTTTGGCACAATCATAAAGCTTGGCAGGCATAGAGCCACCTTCAAAAGCAGATTTTCTTCGGATCATATCTTTTGCTTTTCTTGCAGCTTCTCTTGCTCTTAATGCTTCAGTACATTTATCAATAACAGACCTGGCAACTTTTGGATTTTCCCCAAAATATTCAAGAAGTTTTTCATACAATACAGATTGAACAATACCTGTAACCTCTCCATTACCTAATTTTGTTTTTGTCTGACCTTCAAACTGAGGTTCCATTACTTTTATGGATATAACTGCCGTTAAACCCTCTCTTACATCTGAACCACTCAGTTTCATTTTATCATTCTTGAAGACCTTATTATCTATCGCATATTTGTTAACAGCCCTTGTAAGTGCGGATTTAAATCCCTCCTCGTGAGTACCACCCTCTATAGTATGAATATTATTTACATAAGATTCTATATTTTCTCTGTATGTATCATTCCATGACATAGCTATCTCAATTGGATATCCATCTCTTTCCGTATCAATATAAATAGGTTCACAAATACTTTGTTTATTTTCATCAATATATTTTACAAATTCTACTAATCCACCTTCATATTGGAACTCTAAGAATGGTAGGTTACCTTCTGCATCTTTACTGGTTTCTCTAAGATCTTTTAAAGTAATCAAAATACCTTTATTTAAAAAAGCTAAAACTCTTAATCTGTGAGATATTACCTCAAAATGATGTAAAGTACTATCAAAAATTTCCGGATCAGGATAATAAGTTTGTTTTGTACCTTTTTTATCAGATTTACCTACAATTTCTAATTTCTTACTTGTAATTCCTCTAGAAAACTCAATTGAATAATGATTACCGTTCTTATATACTTCAGTTATCATTTTTACTGAAAGTGCATTAACACACGATACACCAACACCGTGAAGTCCACCTGACACTTTATAATTTTCCTTATCGAACTTACCACCAGCGTGTAATTGAGTCATAACAACTTCAACTGCTGGAAGATTTTCATCTTTGTGCAGATCAATAGGAATACCTCTACCATCATCGATCACTGAAATACCACCATCAGGTGTAATTTCTACTTCAATCTTTGAACAGAAACCACCAAGTGCTTCATCAATAGAGTTATCAACAACCTCATTTACGAGATGATGTAACCCTCTTGTACCAACATCGCCAATATACATGGCTGGTCTCATTCTAACGGCTTCTAAACCCTTTAGAACAGTTATTTTATCTGCTGAATAACTTTCTGGGGTAATATTTTCTTCCATGCTCATTTGAAAACCTCGTTTATATTAATTAATAATTTCCCTTTTTACCTGTCATGCTGAACTTGTTTCAGTATCTATCTTTTTATCCTTTTTTTAGACCCTGAAATAAATTCAGGGTGACGATCAATAGAATAAAATCTTACTTATTTTGTGATATCCCAACTTTGCATTATATTTATTTCTTATCTCATCTTCAATATGATAGAATTCACTTCTCCATATAGAACTATTGACCTTTATCATCAAAACTGATGCGTCAAATTTTATAACTCTACTTATTTTTGCTAATTTGGCCCCGACCACTTTTGGCCAAAGACTTAATAATTCTGCCATCTCACCCAGTTTTTTATATTCTGGATTATCCTTTATAAGATTATCCAATATCTTATTTAATTGTGGTATTCTTCTAGGTGAATTATATGTCTTCTTTCTTCTTATTCTCATAATTTATTGTAATGACAGAATTCCTTCTGCCACTTTGAATATGCGAGTATTATTAGGATCGAATTGATTAATGATACTACTATTACTCGTCGTTATAAATGTTTGAATATCTTTATCCAGAATTTTAGCTATTTTCCCACTCTTTTTCTCATCTATTTCACTATAAAGATCATCCAAAAGGAAAATTGGATATTCATCTGTAATTGATTTAATATATTTTATTTCTGATAATTTTAATGCTACTAAAAACAATTTATGCTGACCTTTTGATCCATATTTTCTCAGATTTTTATCATTTATCTTGAAAACTAGATCGTCTTTATGTGGTCCCATTATTGATAAACCTCTATCCCTCTCGAGGTTCACACTATCAGACAGTTGTTTTTTAAAATCATTCTGATAATCATTTTGATCCATAGCTGATGTATACGAAATTTCACCAGCGAACAATCCATCAGATATAAATAACAAGATATCTTTGAAGAAGGCATCAAATCCTTCTAGTAATTTAATCCTCTTAATATATATCTTATTGCCGTATTCCAATAATTGCTCATTATAAACTTCTACCATTTCAGGTTGAAAACTTCTGTCTCTTTTAAAATTAAATAAAACCTTATTCTTCTGTTTTATTGTTTTAGTATAATTTTTTAACAGTGAGAAATATTCCTTATCAATCATTGAAAGTAATTTATCAACAAATCGTCTTCTTTCCAAAGGAGGACCTGTAGTTATAATACTTTCATCCGGTATTAAATACACTATCGGTATATTACCCCAGAAGTCTGAGAATTTTAAAACTTTTTTATCTTGAAATATCACTTTCTTCTTTCTGTTACTAAAACTTATTTTAATATTTAATTCATTATCATTCTTATCAACAAAGTCACCTGAAATAAAAAAATAATCTTCACCGAACTTTTTCATCTCATTGTAATTTTTCGTTCGAAAACTATTTAACAACCCAAGCACACTAATTGCCTCAATCAGGTTTGTTTTCCCTTGTCCGTTTAAACCTGTAAAACAAACAATATCCTTATCAAATCCAATATCTAATTTGTTATAATTCCTAAAGTTGTCTAGTATGATTTTGTTTAATTTCATTTATACCGCAATATATCAAGAATATCGTTAATAATTTAAGAATTATCCACAGAAGCAGGCATTAACAACATTAAAACATCAAAATTATCAGTAGATTCAAATGGTTTAATTATAACAGGTTTTTTACCTGTACTAATGCTTAATTCTATAACTTCAGTATCAATATTTTTTAATAATTCAATGATCTTTGTTGAATTAAATCCTATAAATAACTCTTCACCTTCATAATCAATATTTATATTTTCCTCAGCTTTTGAAGATGAATTACTATCCTCTGAATTTATCAATAATTGATCTTTTGATAAATTAAACTTAATAAGCTTTGTTACTGGATTACAAGCTAATGAAACTCTTGACAATGCAGAAGTTACCGATAATTTATCCATTTTAGCTTTAAGATTATTATTTACAGGAATAATTGCTTGATAAGCAGGATATTTACCATTTATTAATCTAGTAAATATAACAATATTGTTTATTCTAAATTCCACATAATTCTCTTCAAAATAAATAAAACACTCTTCATTCTTATCTATAGCATTTGATACAATATTTAATGATTTTGCTGGTAAAATAATATCAGCTTCATCACCTTCATCACCTTCATATTTGATATCCTTATCATCTAATTTTACCAATCTAACACTATCAGTAGCCACCATAGTAAGTTCGTTTGATTTTATAGAAAATAAAACACCTGTTAAAACAGCTCTTAACTGATCAGGTGATACAGTAAAGACTGTCTTGTTTATATATTTCTTCAATTTTAAAGAATCTATCGTCAGGTGATTTCCTGATAAACTTTTTGGAGTAGCAGGGAAGTCATTATAATCTTCCGTTATTACAACTTCGAATTTAATGTTATTTGAAATTATCTTAACAACACTTCCTTCTTTTTTAATTGTAATATTTGAATCAGGTAAACTCTTTATAATGCTTATGAATTTTTTACCATGAACTACAACTATTCCATCTTCCGCTCCGTTTACATCAACATTATTTACCAATGTAACAGAAAGATCTGTTGCTGTAATCGTTAAGTTGTTTTCTTTTAGATTTAATATTATACATTCTGTAATTGGTTTTGTACTGTGTAAAGGTAAAATAGGACTAAGAAGAGATAATTGTCCCATAAGGCTGGATTTAAGAACTGAAAAGATCATTTGTTTACTCCTTATTTTTTAATAGAAAAACTTAATTAATTAAAAGCCTTGTTATTATTAGGGCTGTGAATTTGTGAATAATTCTCTAACTAAGAAAATAGAAAGGATATCTTGAAAACATTTCCTTGAATGAACTGAGAATAACTTTGTGAATGTATGTTTATAAGTCATGTTTTTATTCATTGTTCATATCCATCTTGTTAATTTGTGAATAATGTTATTTTTATACCTAAATTACTAGTAAGTCGATAAATTAATTACATTGAGTATTTCGTTAATAATATTCGTCATATCAGGATCTTGAGCATTTAACTTTAATTGTATTTTTTTTGTAGCGTGAGATACAGTACTATGCTCTCGTCCACCAAAATGGACACCAATGCTTGTTGTAGTTGATTTAAGTTGTGTTGTACATAAATACATTGCTACTGCTCTTGCCTGAGCGACCTCTTGTGTTCTGGTCTTCTTCATCAGTAGATCTTTTGGGATATTAAAATACTCCGATACGATATCCTGGATCTTATCAATATTCAGAGTTGATTTTTTAGACACCATTAACTCTTTTAATAATTCTTTTGCTTTAGTTACCGTAATCTCTTTATTGAAGTTGGAGTAGTAGAAATATAGTTTTACTATTGCTCCTTCTAGATCACGAACATTGGTATTGATGTTATTTGCGATGAACATTATAACATCATTACTTAATTTAAAGTTTTTTTCTTCTGATTTTAACCGGATAATTGCAGCTCTAGTTTCAAGATCAGGTGGTCTTACATCAGTAATTAATCCCATTTTAAATCTTGATTTCAACCTCTCATCCAATTGGTGAATGTCGTTTGGATGGTAATCGGATGTAAGTATTATTTGACCGTTATTACTGTAGATATAATTGAAAACATGGAATAATTCTTCCATACTTTTCTCTTTTTTAGCAAAAAACTGAATATCATCAATAATAATCAGGTCTTTAGTAATCAAATACTCTTTATACTCATCTATTTTACCGGTTTTAATATTGTTGACAATTTGTTTTACAAAAATATCGGAAGTTAAATAAAGAATATTATCAGCTGTTTTTTCTTCAAATACATAATTGCCAATTGCTGATACGAGGTGTGTTTTACCTAAGCCAACCCCACCGAATATCAAAAGTGGATTATAAGGTGTGTTTTTTATCTGTTGAGCAACATTTATTGCAGATACATAAGCTGTTTCATTCCCGTTGCCCTGAATAAAATTATCAAAAGTATATTTTGGATTCAAAGAAGTTTCTCTGTACTCAGAGATATTATTTCTTTTTTTACTTTTAACTTTTGATCTAGGTACATTTTTTATTTCATCTTCATTCTCAGAAATATTAAAATCTGTATCAGAATCGATTAAAAATTTTATTGAAATTTCATTGATACCAAGTACAGCCTTAAGGCTTTCATCCAGAGTATTCTTGTATTGACCTTTGATGTAATCAATATGAACTTTTGAAGGTACTTGAAAAGTGATTTTACCATCTTCTATCTGAACAATTTTTAAAGGTTTTATCCAAGTATTAAAAGAATTTAGATTTAAAAATTCTTTAATTTTTTCTTTGAATCCCTCTTCTGTCTTTAGAGCTCTTTTATCTACCATAAATCAACTTATTTCTTTATTAATAATAACCTAGAGTAATATATAATATTATATGAATCTTGCAACGATAAAATTATAAAAAAGTGTCCGCTAAAGAAACATGGTACCCACTTTGTAATTGTTTATATTACAGTTGCGAAACAAAACATGAACAAAAACAAGGAGTACCATGAAATGGCAAATTACAACGAAATGTAT
>JAQICF010000117.1 GCA_027858795.1 Candidatus Delongbacteria bacterium
CCATGGAATGTAAATCCCTGAGCTAAAACATTCGAGCTGACACCTAATAGGAACAAAATTCCTACAACAATTAATAAATTTTTCATATACACTCCTGTTTAAATTAACATACGAACACATCTTAACAATAAATACAAATTTCAAAAAACATTCAAGGAAAAACTTTGCAGAGTTTAACTACGTTTATCACAATATTTATTATATTGCTTATTAAAGGTTAAAATATTATTTTTGTCTAAGTAAAATATTATATAAATTAAAGAATATTTAAAATGGAAAATATAAAGAAAATATTTAAGATCGCTTTAAGATATTGGAAATTAATGATTCTTGGCTTCTTTACAATGACCTTATTTGCATTGTTCGGTAGTATTAGCGTAACACTTGCAATTCCTCTATTTGATCATGTTTTCGGTGAGAAAGCAGTAATTATTTATGCTGATTTTAATAGTTTTATTGATGCAATAGTTTCTACTTTTGACAAAGAAATTATTTATAATTCTTTCAGTTCTATCTTCAGCAAGAGTACGTATACCGTATTTTTCGATCAAATCAATTTAATTCTTAAAAAAACAGATCCTTTTCTCCTACTTAAAATAATCAGCATTAGCTTAGTCACTTTAATAGCAATTAAAAATGTGTTTTACTATGCAAATAGAATTGTCTTTGTAAATTTGCGTGGAAAAACTGTTAGAGATATCAGAACATTTATTTACAAGAAATATCTTTATCAATCCTACGCTTTTTTTAGTAAAAACAGAGTCGGTGACTCTCTTGTAAGAATCTTTTCAGATGTACAAGTTGTCAATAATCTTTTTATAGGCTCATTGTTCAATGCTATAAGAGATTTATTAACTGTGCTTTTCTTGGCAGGCGTAGCTCTTATGATAAGTCCAAAACTTTTTTTCATAAGCCTGACAATCGTTCCTATTTTTACATATTTAGTCGGGAAAATCGGAAAAAAAGTAAAAAAATATGCTAAAAGAATTCAGAGAGAATCTGCAAATATGTTTTCAAGTATTGAGGAAACTCTTAACGGTATAAAAATTGTCAAAGCTTTTTCGAAAGAAGAACGAGAGTATAAACGATTTTACAATATAAATAGCAAATACTTTAATTTCTGGAGAAAATCAGAGATTTATAGTGCAGCAAATGTTCCACTTTCTGAAATAAATGGTGTAGTAACTGCTATTTTAATTTTAATAATCGGTGGGCAATTGATGTTTGCAGAAGGAAGTACTTTCTCTCCGGGAAGTTTTTTTGCATTTTTAGGGGCTATACTTTCCATGCTACACCCTTTTAAAACTTTATCAAAAGCGTTTAACGATATGAAGAAAGCTATGGTTTCCTTGGATAGAATATCTGAAATAATGAATAATGATTCTGAAGTGAAAGAAATCGAGAACCCAATCAAAATAGATAAATTTGAAGAAAGTTTAGAATTTAAAAATGTATCGTTTACTTATAACGGAAAAGATAAAGTTCTGGATAATATATCTTTTAAGATAACTAAAGGTCAAAAAATAGCTCTTGTAGGCAATAGTGGCTCTGGAAAAACGACTTTAACGAATCTGCTTTCCAGAATGTATGATGTAACTTCGGGTGAAATTTTAATTGATAATACAAATATTAAGAATTTTTCTATTAAAAAGTTGAGAAGTTTATTTGGAACAGTTACTCAAGATACTATACTTTTTAACGAAACCATTAAAAACAACATCGGATATGGTTCAAACGAAAATATCGATGATGAAGTAATTATAAATGCTGCTAAAATTGCTTATGCCGACGAATTTATCGACAAATTACCTAATAAATATGATGAAATGCTAAATGTGAAAGCAAACAATCTTTCAGGTGGACAAAAACAGAGATTGTGTATTGCAAGGGCTATAGTCGGAAACCCTCCTATACTAATTTTTGATGAAGCTACAAGTGCTTTAGATACTGAATCTGAAAGAAAAGTCCAAATAGCTATTGAACAAGCAACCGAAAATAAAACAGTAATTGTTGTAGCACATAGATTGTCAACTGTTTTAAGTTCCGATCAAATCGTTGTATTTGATGATGGTAAAATTGTTGGTATTGGAAAAAGTAATGATCTTTTACAAACTTGCGATAAGTATAAAATGCTTTATGAATTACAATTTCAAACTAACACTCCCGGAATGTAAATGAAGAAAGTAATAACATACGGAACTTTCGATTTATTTCACTATGGTCATTTAAAAATTCTTGAAAGAGCAAGATCTTACGGTGATTATCTGATTGTAGCAGTTTCGACAGATGAATTCAATGCCCTTAAAGGTAAAATTTGCACATATCCATATGAACACAGATCAAAAATCGTTGAAGCTTTGAAATTTGTTGATGAAGTTATCCCGGAGAATAATTGGGAACAGAAAATCGATGATATAAGAAATAACGAAGTAGATGTATTTGTAATTGGAAATGATTGGGAAGGTAAATTCGATTTTTTGAAAGAATACTGCAAGGTCATTTACTTGCCAAGAACAGATAATATATCAACTACCCAAATAAAAGAACATATCAGGAAATAAGGAGATTTATCAGATGAAAATAAGTGGCTTCTCTATGGTTAAGAACGGCATAAAATTATATTATCCTGTGGTTGAAATGATTAAATCAATTTTACCAATAGTTGACGAATTTATTATAGCTATAGGTGAAGGTGATGATGATACAAGGGAAAAAGTAGCATCGATTGGAGATCCTAAGATTAAAATAATTGATACTAAATGGGATCTTGAAAAATATCCGAGAGGAATGGAGAACGCTCACCAAACCGATATAGCAAAAAATGCTTGTACAGGTGACTGGCTATTTTATCTTCAGGCTGATGAAGTAATCCATGAAAAATATTTAAATAATATCAAAAAAGCCTGCGAAGACAATTTAAATAATAAAGAGATCGAAGGTCTACTTTTCAAATACAGACATTTCTGGGGTGATTACGATCATTATCACTCAGGACATGGTTGGTATCCTCATGAGATTAGAATTGTCAGGAACGATCCGGAGATACATTCATGGGAATCTGCTCAGTCATTCAGAAGAATTCCTGGTTTTGGTGGCATTAACTACAGACAGAAAGAAGGAACATATAAGCTCAAAGTAGCATTGATAGATGCCTATGTTTATCATTATGGCTGGGTAAGGCCTCCTAATCTTATGGTAAATAAGAAAAAAGCTTTAGACACCGTTCATAAGGGAGAAAAAAGAGTCGAAGAAATATATAAAGACAAATCTGACGAATTTGACTACGGCCCTTTGAATAGACTTGCAGTATTTACAGAGACACATCCTGAAGTTATGAAAGAAATGATAGCTGAGATGAACTGGAAAGATAAACTACAATATTCAGGTAAACCTTCAGAAGAAAGAGAACTTCATAAACATGAAAAACCGAAATACAGATTCCTTTCCTTCATAGAAAAATACTTGAACGGTGGTAAGCAGATCGGTGGATTTAAAAACTATAAGTTGATCAAATAATTAAGAGGAATAATGAATATTTACGATACTCACTTTAAAGATGTTAAATTTTCAACAAATTTGAAATTTGAAATTCCATTTTCTGAAAAAAATAACGAAGATAGAATTACAATTTTAAAAAAACTTGTTTCAAAGAAGAATATTATTCATTTAGGATGTGCTGATCATTTAGAAATCATTGAAAAAAAAATGAAGCATAATACTTGGCTGCATAAACACCTGAACGAATCGGCAAATAAATGTTTGGGGATTGATATTAATGAAAAAAGTATTGATTTCATAAAACAAGATCTTGGATACACAAATACTATTTGTGCAAATATACTAACAGATAATATCTCGGCAATAACAGATCAGAAATGGGATATTCTTGTTCTGGGTGAGATTCTTGAGCACATTGATGATCCGGTAGAGTTCCTTAAAAATATAAAGGCTAAATATCAGAATAACATTGAGACAATTATTATAACAGTACCCAATGCGTTCTATATTGATAATTTTTATAATACTGTTAGCGATGTTGAAATTATTAACTCAGACCATCGTTACTGGTTTACTCCTTACACCCTTTCTAAAATTATGGTTTCAGCAGGTATTAAGCCTACAGAAATTTATTTATGCCAAAGATTTCCATATAATACTAGATCTCTAAGATTGAAAAAATTATTTAAAAAATGGATATTAAAAAAACATCCTTATAGTAGAAATACTATCATTGAATTGGGTTGTTTTTAGATTATTAATTTAATATTGAAGAATTGGAAATATATTCTAATTATGCAGTTGGAGAAATAATAAGTTGAAAAAAGTATTAATAATTTCATACTACTTCCCGCCAAACGCGGGTGCTCATGTCCAAAGAATTACTAAATTTGCAAAATATCTGTCTTGTTTTGGATATGAACCTATCATTTTAACAAACAAGATACATTCGAAAAGAACAGATAATATTTTAGCAAGCGAAGTATCTCATATAAAAAAATATTACTGCCCTGATCTAGGGAAAATCATACCCGGTGAAATTAAAAAAACATTATCTAGATTCCTTCAGCCTGATAAACAATCGATCTGGAGGTTTACTTTGATTAAATATGCTTTAAAAATTATTAAAAAAGAAAATATTGATATTGTTTTTGTCTCAAATCCACCTCATTCAGTAGGATATTTCGGATCAATAATTTCAAATAAAGCAAAAATACCATATGTTTTAGATTTCCGGGACGAATGGATTACTTTCCCATTATTCAAAAAGAAAAAACATCTAGATGTTCAGGAAGCTATGTACAATAAAATGTTACTAAACTGCACAGCTATAACAACAATAAATAAAACCATTAAAGAGCGTCTGAAGAAAAGTTTTCCAAATGAGATACCTTGCCATGTAATTTACAACGGTTTCGATGATACTGATATCCCCGAAATTACAAACAATATTACAGATGGAAAAATTCGAATATGTTATATCGGAAGATTCATTCACTTTCATGATCCAACAGCTTTTTTTAAAATGCTACAGAAGATTTTATTATCGGATGATTCTATCAGAAACAACATTGAATTTATAAGTATAGGTGATAGGAAGACTAATGAAAGTTGGATGAAAAAATTTCCAGAAATTCTTTCAATTACAGAATTCACAGGCTATATTCCTTTGCAAGAGGCTTACAAGATTATTGGAAATTGTGATGTTTGTCTAGTTTCTCTTACAAATTACGGAGAAAGTTCTGCTTTTCCATTAAAAGTATTTGACTATGTTGCTATGGAGAAACCAATCATTGCGTTCTTGGAAAAAAAGGATGAGTTTTACGATTTTTTGGAAGGATATAATGCTTCATGTATTATTTTAACAGAAAATAATTCTGATGTTGAAGATACAGATAGACTTTTTAGATTTTTGAAAAATGTAAAATCACATACGATTAATATAAAGAGCAGTTATAAAGTTGATTTCGCTAGAAAGAAACAGACTCAAAAACTCGCAGAAGTATTCAATAAATGCTTAAATTTATGAAAAACAACAAAAAAATACTAATAATAACACATCCTGGGTTTAAGATCGGGATTCAAAATGTTGCCCGTTCTCTTAATGAATTTACTATTGATGTTTATTCTTTCAAAGATAAAGAGTGGAGAAACAGATCTATATTTTCAAGGTTCAGTCTAGTAAGAAAGTATAATATTGTACATTTTTTCTGGGGTTATGCAAAAATTTTTGATTTTATTATATATAGACTGCTTGGAAATTCTAAGATAATAAATCATTTTATCGGCACTGATCTGTATAATATAATCAAACGCTCATTTCTCAAGCGTACAGAACTCAAATTATGCTCTTATTTATCAAATTTTTCATGTGTAAGCAGTATCTTATCGGAAGATCTAAGAAAAATAAATATTCAATCTTCAATTTTACCTTTTGTGAATCAGAATATAAAAAAAAGGAATTTAAATTACCCTTTAGAAAACAGAATAATGGTTTATCTTCCTTCTGAAAGAAAGAAGTTTTTTAAGCATGACATGCTTTTAAAATTAGCAAAAGAAATGAAAGATATCAATTTTACATGGTTTCCATACAAAAAAGATCCAAATGAAATATTACCCGATAATATTTCTACTATAGAGCGTATCGAGAGAGAAAATATGTTTAACACATTTAATGAACATAAGATCTTTATACGCATACCTGAACATGATGGACTTCCTAATACAATTCTTGAAGCATTAAGCATGGGGCGGTGGGTCATTTGGAGTTATGAAATGAATAACGTCACCAAAGTAAATAATTACGACGAACTATATCAGTCTGTTAAGTTCATGATAGAAAATCCTAACCCAAACGTTGAAGGTGCGGATTTTGTGATTAATAATTATTCATTTAAACATATATGTGAGTTATTCAACAAAAACTACAGAGAGCTACTGATTTGAATATTGCTTATGTCCATACCGGCGACTGGCCTTCAAATTCACCCAGCACTACATTTGCAACCTATAATTGTATTGGACTTTCTAAGCATGCAGAAACATGTCATTTTTTCATAAAAAGAAATTCTAATAGATCCTCTGACGAATTATTTTCCGAATATTTCAATATGAAAAGGCCTGAGAATCTGATCATTCATCAAATGAACAAACCTTCTATAAATTCAAATTTCTTTTACTACAGAAAAATTTACAAAGAATTGAGCCTTATGCTCAAAAGCGGTTCCATTGATGCAATAATAACTCGAAGTGTAACATTCCTGCCATATCTTGTAAAACTCAAAAATAAATTTAATGCCAAAGTATATTTTGAATCCCATGATTTCTTTGCTGATCTTTCCTTGCGTAAGGATATTAACATCAATAAAAAAGTTAAACAATCTAAGATCGAAAACAAATTCATCCCTCAGCTAACAGGATTGATCTGCCTTCAAGAAGCACAGAAGAAATTATATCTCAATGTTTTCCCTGACTTGAAAGCCGGAGTTTTCAGAACTGGTATATTGAATTATCACAAAACCGGTTCAAATAAAAAATATATTTCTTACATTGGTTCTCTGGATACTCTGAAAGGAGTAGAGACATTGATCGAATCTTTGCAATACACAACAACTAAACCGAAGCTTCTAATAATCGGTGGCAAAAACAAATTAGAAATTGAGAAAATAGAAACATTTATCAAAAATGTAACTCCTGAAGCTGAAGTTATTATTTCAGGATGGATAAATAAAAAGAAACTTGATGAATTATTAAAGGAAACTATATTAGGCATTGTTCCTATGAGAGATACTTTCTTTAACAGGTTTCTTACATCTCCTTTGAAATTGTTCGATTTCTATAGCTACGGAATTCCTGTAATTTGTTCTGATCTACCTACAGGTCGTGAGTTGATATCTGAAAATATGACCGGATTATTTTTTGAACCCGGAAATCCTCAAGACCTTGCAAAGAAAATTGATTCACTTCTTATTGATGACAATAAAATCGCAGAAATGAGTAATTATATTTTTGAGAACACATCAGATTTACTTTGGGAAAACAGAGGAAACAAAATAATTGAATGGATAAAAGGTCATGAATAATAAACTTTCTGTAGCGATAATAACCAAAAACGAAGAGAATAACATTGCAAGATGCTTAAACTCTGTGTCTTGGGCGGATGAAATTGTTGTTGTTGATTCCGGCTCTACAGATAAAACTGTTGATATATGTGAAAAACATAGCTGCAAAATAATTACAACCGATTGGCTTGGATTCGCAAAAACGAAACAATTTGCTGTAGATAATTGCAGTAATGACTGGGTTCTTGTTCTTGATGCTGATGAAGAAATAACCGAACCTCTAAAAATTAAAATTGAGCTTATACTTCAAAATCCTAAATTCTCAGGATATAGAATTAAAAGAAGTTCGTTCTATCTGGGAAAATTGATCAAGCATTGCGGGTGGGATAAAGATTATACTCTTAGACTCTTTGATAAAAATAAAGGGAAGTTCAACGAAAAACTTGTTCATGAATCAATTATTATAAAAAACGGTAAAATAGGAATTATTGAAGAAGTAATGTTACACTATACATATCCAACTGTTGATCTTCACTATGCAAAGATGGAAATGTATTCAGAATTAGGAGCAAAAACTCTTTTTAATAAAGGACGCAGATCAGGAATTTCCAATGCAGTTATCAGGGGTGCTTTAAAATTTATAAAAATGTATATAGTTAAGCTTGGTTTCTTAGATGGAAAAACAGGATTTATACTTTCTATTAACTCATCATACGGAGTGTATCTAAAGTATTTAAAGTTGAGTAAATTAAATAAAAACAAAACTGATGAATAATATTAAAATTTTACATATTGACACAGAAATGGGTTGGAGAGGTGGTCAGCAGCAGGCTGTTTATCTTTTTGAGAATTTATTTAAAAAAGGTTTTTCTACTGAATTTGTCTGTAAACCAGGATCAGAACTATCCGCATATTTTAAGAAGAATGATCTTCCATACATTGAAGTCAAAATGAGCAATGAACTTGATTTCATATCTGCCTACAAGATTGCAAAACACTGTAAAAATAATAAATTTAATATTCTGCACCTACATTCCGCTCATGCTCACTCAATAGGCCTTCTTGCAAAATTTTTCTATAGGAAACTTAAGATCATCGGTGTTCGAAGAGTAGATTTTAAAATTAAAAATAATATTTTCAGCAGATTCAAGTATAACTCATGGCTGATTGACAAAATAGTTTGCATCTCCGAAGAAATAAAAAGAGTTATGCTCAGCAGTGGTGTTGATAAAGATAAATTAACTGTAATTCACAGCGGTGTTAATTTAAATAAGTTTGATAATGTTAAAGCCGATCCTTATCTGAGAAAACAATATAACATACCTGCGAATGATATTATTATAGGTACAGTAGCTGCACTTGTCGGTCACAAGGATTATCCAAATTTACTGAAAGCTGCCTCAATTGTTCTGAAGAAAAGAAAAGATGTGACTTTTCTTGCAGTTGGTGATGGTAAAAACGAAGAAGATATAAAAAAGCTTCACAAAGAACTCGGGTTAGGAAACAAATTCATTTTTGCAGGTTACCAGAAAGAAGTAGGTAAATTTCTGAGATCTTTTGACATTTTCGTTCTGGCTTCAAAGATGGAAGGCCTTGGAACTTCAATCCTTGATGCACAAAGCGTAGCACTTCCAGTCATTGCAACCAAAGCGGGAGGAATTCCCGAAATGATCGAAAACGGAGTAAACGGGATCCTTGTGGAACCACAATCACCTGAGAAACTGGCAGAAGCTATCTCTGATCTTGTTGACAATGAAGAGAAAAGAAATATTATTGGTAAAAATGGAAATGTGAGTGTTGAACAATTCAGTATAGATCATACAGTAGAAAAAAATATCAACCTGTATGAAGAATTATTGGGATCAGAATAATGAATTATAAAAAGATACTTGTAATACAGACAGCTTTTCTTGGAGATGCGATCTTAACTACACCAATGCTGAAAGGGCTCAAGGATATTTTCCCGGATTCTAAAATCGATATTTTATGTTTACCTCAAACAAAATTAGTTTTTGAAAACAATCCCAATATAGATGATCTTATTATTTTTGATAAAAGGAATAAAACGAAGAAATTCATCTCTTTCATAAAATCAATTATCAATATTAGAAAAAACGAGTATGATCTCGGTATTTCGATCCAAAGTTCATTTACCTCTTCCCTGCTGATGAACCTTGGAAATATCAAAACAAAACATGGTTTTTCAAGGCAAAAATTAATAGATATGTCAGTTAATCATGCCGAGATAAAAGGTGCACATAAGATCGATAAAATTCTAAGGTTATTAGAACCGTTCTCAAATAATAAATTTGATCGTCAAACTGAACTTTATTATTCTGAAGAAGATAAAATTTTTGTTGAAAATAAAATTGGAGATATTGAGAATTTTAAAGGTAAAATCATTGGTATTGCTCCGGGTTCTGTCTGGTTTACAAAGAAATGGCCTAAGGAGTATTTTACCACTTTGGTTAAAGAACTTACTGAGAACAATTTCAAAGTTTACCTTTTAGGAGGTCCGGAAGACTTTAATCTCTGTGAAGAAATAGCAAGAGATACAACAGCAGTGAATTTAGCAGGAAAATTAACGATCTTACAATCCGCTGCAGCTATAGAAAAATGCGACCTCATGGTTACAAATGACAGTGCTCCTCTTCACATTGCCAATGCTGTTAAAACTGATGTAATCGCCATTTTTGGACCCACAGTAAAAAGCTTGGGATTCTATCCATACCGAGAGAATGATATTGTGATTGAACTGGACATGGATTGCAGACCTTGTGGCAAACATGGTGGGAACAAGTGTCCTCTTGGACATCATAATTGCATGAAAAATATTACTCCACAGATGGTCTTAGATGTAATTCTAAATAAAATAGGTTAAGATTATTAATGGGAAAAAACATCGTTTTTCTATATTTAAATGGCACTCACCAATTATTCCATAGTGCCATGACAGCTTTTGAACTTGCAAGAATGCAAACGGATTTCAATGTTCAACTTATTGCTTGTCACATTGATCACTATGACATATTAAATTCAATGAAAGAATCTTATCCTGAAAGCAAATGTCAAATAATTTTACTCCCATTACCATTTCGATTTAAATATTTTAATTTTAAGAAGAAAACTTATCCCTCGCCATATTCTACAATTAAAAAAGCAAAAGAATATTTAAAAGATGCCGTAACCATTGTTACAACATCTCACATTTTACCGAAATTATTAAAAAAAATAAATGTCTTAAACCCTAAAGTTATTTATCAATTCCATGGATGCGGAGACAGGAAATATAGTTTTGATCCTGAATATAAATATTTTGATCTTCTTTTAGCTCCCGGTTCATATCACAAGCAAAGATTACTTGCAGAAAATATTGTTTCTGAGGATAAAATAGAAATTATCGGATATCCAAAACTTGATATTCCATTAGAGATAAAAAGTATCAAAAAATCATTATTTAATAATAATAATAAAATATTTTTATATACTCCGCACTGGGATCCGAAATTATCCTCGTATAAAATTTGGGGTGAAGAAGTAATTAACTACTTTAAAATCAATAATCAATATAATTTAATTTTTGCACCTCATGTTCAACTTAAACACTGGCAATATAAATGCGGTTACAACACAAATCTAGATCATTTGAGATCAGAAAATATTCATATTGATTTTGGTAGTCTCCAAAGTGTAGATGGAACTTATACTAATATTTCAGATATTTATATTGGGGATGTCAGTAGTCAAATTTATGAGTTTATTGCACTTCAACCGAAACCTGCAATATTTTTAAATCCTAATAATTTTAAATGGCAAAACAATATTGATTTCAAATTCTGGGAGCTTGGAATTGTTATTGAAAATATTAGTGAGTTAGAAAAAGCTATTCAGTTATCATACGAATCAAATGCTCTTTCTGAACTTCAGCAAAAAAGAATAGATGAGTATATCAATATTACCGATGAGAAATCCTCTGTTAGGGCAGCTGAGACAATATTGAAATTCACAAAATTGTTATAGTGAAATCATTAGATCGTTACCAATACTTTTTAAAATACTCTATAACTTCGTTATTGTAATACTCTCTTGGATTGTCTGATTTCTCGCATGGAATATTTGAAAGAGTAATCGTCTTTTCTTGTGCTTTATTTTTTCTGAAGACTCTTGATTGATGCTTATCCCTCTTACTTCTGAATAAAAGTTCTGATTGTGCCGGGATAGAATATCTTATTATTGAGTTTCTGGCAAAATATCCACTCAACCAAATATCGTCCATATAAAATGCTCCATCAGGTGCACCTTTGTAATCCCAAAGAGATTCATCAATCAATTTCAGCGTTAGAAGATAACCTCCTACTCCGGTAATGATATCAACCTCTCTGACCTGATCAAGTTTTGGTCCTAATACTACTTTTGAATTTGAATAAATGAAACTTTCATCTAGGCACCTTCCCCTGTTACATAAAATAGCGTTTGGGAATTTTTTATGATACTTGATAAAATTAGAAATCATTGTTCTTTGATAGATTTGATCATCATCTACTATTACAAAAACAACATCATCATTATTGTTTTCAAATTCCCTCTGTAAAATTGGAATAAATTTAGTTGCAGGTCCCCAATCTTTATCTGATTTTAAGATTGTAATTTTTGGAGTTTTTATAAAATAATTTGAATTTTTATTTTTTTCTATTATTTTATTTATAAATTCCGGAATAATATACTTTTTTTTCTCTCTAACAGATAATTCAGGTATAGATATAACTATTTCATCCGGTAATATGGTTTGATTAAGAAGTGAATTAATAGTTTTCTTTAAATTTACAATTCTGCTTGGAAGAGTTGTAAATGAGACAATGATTTTATGACTACCTGATTTCTCAACTTCCCCGGATGTAAATAAACCTCTAATCTTATGCTTGAAATAGAAATTGGAGCTATTGATAAATTTATTAAATGAAATCATTTTTTATATACACATTACAATTATAAAATAACGCTTTATATTAAGTTTTTAATAAAATTAAGTCAAGTCTTTAATAAAAAAGATTCCATATTGCTTGAAATTATATTATTTTGCATTGAATTCTATTAAATAAGAGCTTAAAATGATCAAAGTACTGTTCGATCTTAAAAAAGAATATTATTTCAATTCACTTTATCCACTGTATAAAGAAATGGTGAAAGATCCCAATTATGATATATACTTTCGTATAGGCAAAGATCAGAAAAGATTCCTTGGTATTTTTCTTATAAATGAAAAGAACAGGATAGCTGAATGGATGAAAAAAGAGGGTTACAAGCTTACTGAAGATAGAAGTGGATTTGATCTTGTTATCTGTGGGGATGCATTTAAAGATCCTGAAAAGTACGGTGATTGTATTCGTGTCCACCTTGATCACGGAGTAGGTATTAAAACTCTTAGAATACGAAATATAGTTAAGCAGAAGGATTATCATTATCATGTTTTCCTCGAAGGTCAATATTGGTATGACTACATTAAATCTCTTAACTGGGAAAATAAAGCAAATTTTTATGTTACAGGGCTTCCTAAACTTGATCCTTTCTTCTGGGAAGGAGAATATGACAAAGAAGCAATTGTTAAGAAAATCGGTATCGATCCTGCAAAGAAAACAGTTCTTTATGCACCTTCCTATAAACCAAGCTGTATCGAGCATATCAAAGGTAGGATCGCTGAACTGCTTCCAAAATATAATCTTGTTATAAAGCTTCACCCTTATAGCTGGGCTGGAAAATATGCTTCACATTCTCAGCACAAGTTCTATGAAAAACTGGCTAAGAATAATTCTTCGGTTTTCCTGATCGAAAAAGAAGACTACGATATTTATCCATATATGTATATTTCAGATACTCTTATCAGTGATACTTCAAGCGTTATAAATGAATTCCTTGCAATGGGTAAACACGGTATTATCTATGAATTACCTTATGATAAGCTTAATCACTCTGATGGAATGCCAGTATTGTCTATAGACCCAAAAGAATGGTTGCTAGGTGCATTTCCTCACATGAAATCACCTGATGATCTTATTCCAGCTCTAGAACAAGCTTTGAATCCAACTGATGAGATGAAAACAAAGCTTGAAGAATACAGAAATTATTTCTTCACTGGTTTAGATGGTAAGTCAGGTGAAAGAGTAAAAGCTAAGATCGATGAAATAATGAAGCTTATTTAACCTTAGGACCTACATTCTTTTTTACCGGATATCCATTTCGTGCCCATTCTGAAATCCCGTACCGCATGTTATAAATATTCTTAAATCCATTACTAATCAGTATCCTAGACGCAACAGTACTTCGGTTTCCAGTTGCACAATAGATCAGGATCGGCTTATCCTTATAGTCGAGTAGTTTTGTATATTCGCGTTGAATATTCTGAACAGGAATTAGTTTTGAACCTTCAATATGACCCATACTATATTCCCTAGGTGTTCTTACATCCAGTATCAATGGTGAAATATTTGCGATTATCTCTTTAGCTTCTTTGGCATTAACTGCTTGGTAATTTGGTTGTGAATACTCAATCACATTGATCTTACCTTTTAAACCACCGTATTCAAATTCGTACATACCGGTTTTCTTGAACTTCACATAATTCTTCTTCCCTTTTACAGCAGGAAAAACATGCTTGATCTTAAGACTGTCAACCGTAAGTGTTCTTCTCTTTACTTCCTTTGCAGGAAAAACTACATAATCTCCACGATATAACGTTATCGCTTTAGAAGAGACTTCATCATTCGACAATATTCTAAGACCGTTAACTATTTTACCTGAAACTTCTGCTGCCAACGAACTTGTAACCGTAGAAACAAGCAGAGATAATAATAATAATAACTTCATAGATGCTCCTTTGTATATTTTACTTTTCATATTTCTCATATGTGTAAGTTAGCTTTTTTCATAACAATTGTCAAGTAAAATATTTATTTGTGAGTTTAATATACAACAACTACCAAGATAAGTCAATATGGAAGATGATACTTATAACCTATCGATTGCTAAAATAAAACTTAATCCCCTATCACGAATTTGGTCCCGAATGTAATTATATGAGATTTTAATCCTGTATCTCTGTCATAATAACTATAGTCCAAACTTACAGTCTTAAGTTTAAATTTCCATATATGGAATTCTGTAAAAACATCAGTGTACTTTATTCCAAACCCATACTGTGAAGCACTAAATTCAGATAGATCATAGTCAGATGTATAGAATTCCTCTGTCGATAAATGTTCTTCATAAGGAGCGAAATAATCTGAAGCTGTCTGTGTATAGTATCTGTAGGAAGGATATAAAGTAAATTTATCTGATACTTTAATTGGGAGTTCTATTTCAGCTGTATGAGAATTCACACCCCAGTCATCAAAGTAATACCTGTAATAATTCCTTAAAACCAAATATTCGTTAACAAAATAATTAAATCTGATACCAACTGGTGTTTTCAAACGGTTATCAGGGAGTCTTTCGATATCATCGGCAAGTTGAAATACATCTGTATTTTCAGAAGAGGTGTAATATGGAATACTCGACTCCTCGCCAATAAAATAGTTATCTCTGTCCTTAAAGTATACTCTCTGCATTGGATTGGAAAGCCAGCCTGACTGAATCACAATATCTGAAAACAATGAAATCTGGGCATCGGGTGACAACATTTGAGAAAATATCACTGAGAAAGAATAAGTATTTCTACCGTTATCCTCTACCAGAGTAGTATTGACAGGACTCCAATTTACAGGATTATCGTCTTCAACTTCAATTCCATTATTATCCAGAATATCCACTTCATTGAAGAACCCTTCTGATAAGTCTCCACCCTCCTTAATATAACTGATAATTTCAGTCGGATAAGCAGGTCTCCATGAATCAATATATACATTTACTTTTAATCCCAATTCAGTATTTTGTTTATTGAAAAGCCTTGTAAAATTTCCTCCAAAACCCAACGAAGAATAGTCATATTCATTAGCATAGCTAAAATTAGCTCCGAAAATATTATTTCTATCATCGGATGAATGACTGTAACCTAAGTTCACGCTTGTCCACACATCTTCACTTGAAGCTCCCGAAGATTCTACCCAAGGACTACCTGTAACAACACCCGTAGTAGAAGCTCCTGAAAAAGGATTAAGGTTGCTTGAAGATGCAGAAGTATATGCTGATACAGTACCGTCTATTGAAAGAACATCATCATCATTAACAGGAATAGAAATATTTATATAAGTCGCATAGTCTGTTAATTCCTCAGTCCCTATACCCCCTGTAACTGCTGCATTATCTCCATCTTGAGTATAGTAACTCGTAAGAATATCTATTTCCGTACTTTCAAGGACTCTCTTCTTGTATTCAGAATTCCCTTGGGAATACATACTACTGACAGCGATCATCAATATAATAACATATACTGAAATATTTGTTCTAATTACATCCACAACCGCCACCTGCTTTTCCGCCGTTAGCTCCTGCTGAACCTTCTCTATATATCTGAAAGGTTATCTCAAATTTGTTCTCTTTCCTGTCAGATAATTCCATATCAGGATCACTTAAATTCACTTTTTCATATCCCTTAACTGTAGCACATGACGATAACATTAGCATCATCAGAAGAATGACTACAATAAATATCTTATGCTTCATTTCTGATTTATCCTTATGTTTTTGGAGTTATGTAAATTTCCTTTTTCGTCAACTATTACACATTCTATATCCGGCAGTTGATCGATCCTGTCTATACCTGCATCGATTCCCATTACAAATATTGATGTCGCGAGTGCATCTGCCAATTCAGCAGAAGATGAGAATACTGTAGCACTTATGATTCCAGTTGTAGGATAACCTGTTCTGGGATCTATTATATGAGAATATCTTATACCGTTGAAAATTACAAATTTCTCGTAATTACCTGAAGTGACTACCGCTCCGCTAGTAATTGGTAATAGAGCAAAAGCTTTTTCCTTATTCATTGGATTGGTTATAGCTACGGTCCACTCTTTCCCATCAGGCTGCTTACCCCATGTATTCATATCTCCGGAAGCATTTATTATCCCAGAAGTTACTCCTTTTGATATCAAAAGCGATTTAGCTCTATCTGCGGCATAACCTTTACCTATTCCTCCGAAACCTATCTTCATTCCCTCAAGTTTCAGAAATACAGAATGATCTTTTTTATCCAAAACTATGTTTTCATAACCCACTTTTGATACTGACAATTTTATATTTTTCTCTGTAGGAAATTCTTTCATACTACCGTCAAATTTCCAGATCCTATCCATTGATGCGTAAGTTATGTCAAAGGCACCGTCTGTCAATTTTGAAATTGCAATTGAACGTTCGATCAGATCAAA
>JAQICF010000189.1 GCA_027858795.1 Candidatus Delongbacteria bacterium
GAAGTAACAGAAGACGAAGTTTATAATACTCTTAAGATATCCGGTCAACATTTATCAATTGATTCACCTATAAAAGATGGTGAGGATAATAGACTTATTGATGTTCTTAAAAGTGATCAGAGTCCAATGCCGGATTCCGATCTAACTGATTTTTCTTTGAGTGTTGAGATCGAAAGAGCGTTAGAGACTTTATCACCAAGAGAGAAAGAAGTTATTACAATGTATTTTGGTATTGAAAGATATGAACCACTTACTTTAGAAGAGATAGGTCAGGAGTTAAATCTTACAAGAGAGAGAATTCGTCAGATCAAAGAAAAGGCTCTTCATAGGTTGAGACATAAATCAAGATCGAAGACTCTTAAGATGTATTTGGACAGATAAAAGATTTAAGTTTAGAAGTTAAAAAAATTAAAAAGCCGATCAAATTGATCGGCTTTTTTTGTTACTTAATAAAATTATGTGGATAATCCGGCATACGATTCTGAAAAGTTAATACAGACTCTTTTTTTATCACACCTTTATCTACATTGATAGCCTTTTGAATTGTAATATCCTCCATCCAACTTTCATGGCCACCTAATATCGTTGACAAATAAACAATTAAAGCAGCAGATATTGATCTTGAAGCACTTTCCCACAGATAACTTGGAGTATGATCAACTGCATAATAATGGATGTTTTCTATATTCAGTATTGGATTTTTAAAAGTTGTGGGCTTTGCAAAATAGAATCCCATACCTTCATCGCAACTAACATCAATAATTAAACAATCCTTTTTTAAAATATCTTTTTCTTCTTCAGTCACAAAATCAAGAGGGTGGTCAGTATCCTGATAAATACCATTAATTATGATATCTGATTCACTGATCAATTCAGACAATGGGCTTACAGAACCATCATGTTCTTTAATAACTATTCTCGCTTCACCTTTATTGCCTTCACGGATACGAACATAATGAACATCCAGAACTTCTTCACGAACTTCATGATCCGGTCTTTGAATACAGATCGTTATATCTCTGAAACCATGAGCCTTCAGTGCATAAATAGCTCCACGACTTACTGCACCAAAACTAAAAATAATCACTTTACGCTGATTACCATAATGACCATCAATACCCCTTAACTGTAATGCATGGATAACGGCACAATAACCTGCCATTTCATTATTCTTATAAAATGTATGTCTGCCCATTTGACCATTTGGAGACCAAATAAACATATCTTCAAAAGCAATTAATGTTAATTTCCTGTCTATTGCAGTTTGTGTGATCTCGCCTTGCTGAGCACAATGCGGATAGCCCCATATAAATCCTCCTTCACGAATTTCCAGAAGATCAGCCAATACCGGTTTGGCAATTATAACCGAACCTATCTTTGTTAGTAGTTCATGGCGTGAAGCAACTCCTCCTGTTAGAGAAATGAAAAAATCATCATTTAATCCAAAAGGTTTACCATATCCTTTTTCAAATATTAATTGTTTCCTGATCTTTTCGGGTAGTCGTGCAAGATGATCCGGATGGATCGGTACTCGTTTTTCGTCTTCTTTTTTTGAAGTTCCAATAACTCCTAAGACTAATTCTTTCATAAATTCTCCTTTATTAATTTTGTTAAAAAACAAATTAATCCCGGCTTGACAACCTTTAATTCAATTAGAATTCGTCTGCTGGATGGAGAGAATATGTTATTAAGGCAGCAATAAGAGTAATGATTGATTGAAATCAAAATGGAACAAATCCGTTTCCAATATACACAATATTTCAGAAAATAGCGAGGTTTAAAATATGTGATAATAAAAAAAAGGCGAGTTATGTAACTCGCCTGAATTCCCGTGTCAAGCACGAGAATGACAATAAATAGGGACTATCCCAGATTCTCAAGATTCTTTTTCAGCTTTTCGATCGCATCAATATTATTTGCAAGTTTGTCTTTTTCTTTTGTAATAACCTGTTCAGGAGCATTTGAAACGAATTGTTCGTTACCAAGTTTCTTATTGATCCCAAAGTTGATACCTTCAAGTCTCTTGATCTCTTTTTCGATCTTCTCTTTTTCAGCACCAATATCGATAATATCTTCCAATGGAATAAATATCTCAGTTCCACTTACAACGAAGCTAGAAGCCAATTTCGGAGACTCGGCATTTGCATCAAAGGTTATCTCACTGATCTTTCCCAGATGTTTTATAATAGAGCTGAATTGACTTATTGAAGTATCATCAGATTTTAAGATAATATTCAATTCTTTTGACATTGGGATATTATTCTCGGCTCTAACATTTCTAATTTTTCCGATTATATCTTTGATGATCTCCATTTGATCTTCATCTTTTGTAGAAACCAGATTTTTATCATAATCTGGTAAAGTTGATAACATTATCGAGTCATTCTCAGAACGATCTTCAATACCCATCCATAGTTCCTCAGTAATAAATGGCATGAACGGATGGAGTAATTTAAGTGCAATATCAAAAACATAGAAGGCATTCTCAAGAACTGCTTTTTTCTCTTCTAAATTGTCAGCTTGGAGTCTGGATTTAGCCATCTCAATATACCAGTCACAAAGATCGTTCCACAAGAATTCATAAACAGCTTTAACAGCTTCATTAGGATGGAAAGTCTTTATCTTTTCTTCAGTAATATTTAAAGTTTGCTGCAATCTTGAATTGATCCAACGATCCTCAGGTGAATCAAGATGCATCTTTTGTTCGATCTGACCTTCAAATTGTTCTTTATGCATCATTAAGAATCTTGATGCGTTCCAAACTTTATTTGCAAAATTTTTCCCAAGATCACATTTTTCCTTAGAAAATAAAACATCATTCCCTGTTGGAGTCAGTCTTATCAGAGTAAATCTTAAAGCATCAGATCCGTACTCATTTATTATTTCCAATGGATCGGGAGAATTTCCGAGAGATTTACTCATTTTACGACCTTTTTCATCTCTTACAACACCATGGAAATAAACATCATGGAAAGGGATTTCCTTTTTATATTCCATCCCTGCGATTATCATTCTGGCAACCCAGAAGAAAATAATATCTGGAGCTGTTACTAATAAATTTGTTGGATAGAAATACTCTTCTTCCTCTTTATTTGTATGAATTCCGAAAGGCCATAGCCAACTTGAAGCCCATGTATCTAAAACATCTTCATCCTGATAGATGCCATCACTTTTGCCGCAATTAGAACAAACCTGTGGTTTATTTTTTTCAATCATTATAACATCACTACACTCAGGATTTGAACAATAATAAGCAGGTATTCTATGTCCCCACCACAATTGTCTTGAGATACACCAATCTCGAATATTATCCAACCAATGATAATAAGTCTTTTCCCATCTTTCTGGATGGAATTTTATCTTTCCCTGTTTTACAACTTCGATAGCAGGTTTTACGATCTCATCCATTGCAAGATACCATTGCTCACTCATCAAATATTCAATCGGAACCTTTCCTCTTTCACTGATACTTACCTGATGAATATGGTCTTGGATTTTTTCAACTAATCCCATCTCAGTAAGTTTTTTAACAACCAATTTTCTTGCAACATATCTATCAAGACCGATAAAGTCTTCAGGAACCTGATTGTTCATAGTTGCATCTTTATTGATCACTGTGATCATCTTTAAATTATGTTTTTTACCGAGCTTATTGTCATTAGGATCATGAGCAGGAGTTATCTTTACTGCACCTGTTCCTTTTTCAGGGTCAGCATATTCATCAGCAATAATAGGTAATTCTCTGTCCATAAATGGTAAAATAGCGGTTTGACCGATAAGATGTTTTAGTTTCTCATTTTCTGGATGAATAGCGATCGCAGTATCACCGAACATTGTTTCAGGTCTTGTGGTTGCTATAGTAACGTGTTCATCACTGTCTTTGATAGGATAGTTGAAGTACCAAAGTTTTCCATTCTTTTCCTCGAACAAAACTTCTTCATCAGAGATAACCGATTGAGAAACAGGGCACCAGTTAACAAGTCGGTAACCTTTGTATATTAATCCTTTCTTGTGAAGGTCTATGAATGTATCAATTACCCTGTCAGAATACATTTCATCCATTGTAAATCTTTCTCTTTCCCAGTCACATGCACAACCGATCTTTTTCAACTGTTCAATAATAATTCCACCATGCTCATCTTTCCATTTATAAGCTTCTTTAAGAAAATTTTCTCTTCCAAGCTCTTCTTTTTTAATACCTTGAGCAGCTAATTTTTCTACAACTTTATTTTCAGTTGCAATAGATGCATGGTCTGTTCCCGGGATCCAGATCGTTTCTTTCCCTTTCAGCTTATTCCATCTAATATATATATCTTGAACAGTATTATTTAAAACATGGCCGATATGTAAGATCCCGGTTACATTTGGAGGTGGAATAACTATAGCATAAGGTTCTTTATCTTTATTGATCTTTCCTTTGAATAGACCTTGATCGGTCCACTTCTTATAAAGTTTTGTTTCAATATTTTTTGGATCATATGCAGTATTTATATCTGACATCTTTTTTGCTCCTTTTAATTAATAGGTTAGAATATAATTATTGTTTAAATTATTATCAAGGCTTAATGACAGAAGTATGTGATTGTTTATAAATAAAAAAAGGCATAACTCTCTATCAAGAAGCCATAGGGACGGTAACAGAGTGGTTAAAATATTTTCTGGAGTTAATTTGCATTTGTTTTCTCTTTTTTCATTCGAGCGTGAATATAAGTATTTTATTTTAATTTTGAAAGAATTTATTTTACGGATACAAAAAAAAGAGTCGCAAAAGCGACTCTTTTAGAATTGAAATATTGTTGAAAATTATTTTAACAATAACATTTTCTTCGTACTTACTACTCTTCCATTAGCAACTAAAGAATAATAGAAAATACCATTCGAAAGCTTACTTGCATCAAATGTTACACTGTGATTACCTACGCTTTGTGAAGCATTCACAAGGTCAGCTACAACACTACCGTTTGAGCTATAAACTTTGATACTAACATTTGCGTCTTGTGAAAGTGCATAGCTTATCTCTGTAGTTGGGTTGAACGGATTCGGATAGTTCTGATATAATGTGAATTCAGAAGGTAATTGAGATTCAACTATTTCAGTCTTATCACCTTCTCCACTTCCATATGATTTTGAAAGTAAGTCATTTAATTTTGACCCATAATCTTCGGTACTTTCTCCTCTTTTACTACTCACATCCATCATCATATCACATATAGCTATATCAATCTCTGCAAGAATAACTTCTTCATCAGTTAAAGCTTCTTCTTTCATTTCTTCTGCAAGTAACTTCGCTGTTGGATAGTTCTTCCCTTTGATATGTGTCGCGATCTTCATCTCTTTGAAGAACTTCTTATGAGTAGTATTATCTGAAGTAAGACCTTCATCGTAAGTCATAAGAAGAGGATCTGTTGAAATATCTGCTTCGAAATAAACATACGGTAATCTTGCTAAAGCAACATAGTATTCTGGGGAATCTTCGTATTTATCTATCAATTTCTCATACTTTTTTATTGAAGCTGTATAATTCCCTTTCCCTTCTAAAAATATAGCACTTGATAATAAAATACTTTCCTTACTTGGTGCTCCATTTGAACTATATGTTGGTTGTTCTCCCAACTCATCAACAAAAGGTTCGGTTGCCCAAGGGTCATAATATAGTTTATATTCATCCCAACCTAAATTGAAGAAACCATCCACTACTGTTGCTGCACCCCAATAATTTTTCCTCGCTTGAATATTTAATGCTGAAGGATCTAAGAACATTGGAGGATCTAAAGTATATGGAGCAACTGAAATACATGGGATATCAGGTAACAACCCCTGTTGTCCTGAATAAATATTATTCATCCCTTCGTCAAGGTAAATATTACCGTATGGCATAATTCCAATTTGTGCATCAGGGAATGGGAAAGGTGATGTATAATTACTGATCGTACCATTATTTATAATAGAATTATTAACACTTGAATTTTTGGTATCAAGTATCAGCTGTGGGAATGCGTTATGACCAAATACAAAAATACCAAATCGTTTATTATTTCTAATAACGTTTTCTGTAATTGTAGGTGCACTTGATGTAAAACGAACTCCAATATCATAATTCTCAATTATATTACTTCTGAGATCACCGTTTGAAACAGCAAGCGATATTCCCGTACCAATTTCAGTTCCTGTTAACGTATTCGATACTATTGAATAATTATTACAATTAACAAGATTAATTCCGTTTTCACAATTCGTTATTTCACATTGCTCAATTATACATGAACTACCTATTTCATATGTAACCAATCCATCAGGTGAACCACTCACAGCATATTCCGCACCTGAAATTTTTGTTCTATTTAGAATTATTGAACTATTTGGCTCACAAATAATTCCTTTCCAGTTATTACCTGTCATTACAATATAGTTATCAATTGTAATATCACCATAATCAGGAGTAATAGTTGATTCTAATGAACTGTACTGTCCTACAATTAAAGAAGAACCTTCAAGTCCATTAATTTTAGCTTTTTCATCAAGATACATTGTGTGACCATCATTAATGGTCAATGAAGAATTTTCCATTAGTTCAAGCTGAGTTAAACTAGGTAATGTAAAATCACCAGTTATTTTCACATCACCATCAACAATAACTTTTGCACCTGCTTCTAAAACTAAATTTGCACCCTCTTCAATTATAAGCTCTGAACCTGATTGCAAGTTCAATATACAACCAGCTTTAATCACTAACTCAGAACCAATTTTCAATTTAAGAGTGGAAAGGTCAATTATTTGAATAGATGACCCTTCAATGACTGTAACTAATGAATTTTCTTCCATTTCAAGAAGAGATTCTCCATTTATAGAAATCGCAGTATTACGAATCTCACTAATACCTAAAAATAAAGTTAAGCAATTATTATTTGTATTTAGAGATACATTTGTAATATTAGAATTGTTTAAGGATATATAACCTTCTGAATTAAATAACATTCTTTCAGATTCGTATCCTTCAATATAACTATTTTGAAGAAGTAAATCTGTACCTGAATTGATATTGAAAATCCCTTGATTTAAATTTAATGTACTGCTTGAGAGAGAAATATATACATCTTCAATATTCACATCTCCAAAAGTTGCTATTATAGAAGACACTGTTCTTGGCATTCCAAAACTCTTTAAAGTTGAATTCGCAATCTCCAGAGAACTCTCTCTGAGTGTTATGGAATTAGGTGCTTTGTAATCAGTAACATCTCCTTTCACTAAAGATTTATCAAAACCCTTACCTTCAAAAAGAGAGTTTGTAATTGAAAGCTTTGAAGATGGCATTGTAACACTGATACCTCTACCGTCAAATAAAGTTGTATGTGAATTATTTAATTTAAGCTCATTTTTAGGTTGAATCACTAAACCTTGCACAATCCCTATAATACCACTTAATCCATCTTCGTCAGCAAAGAGATATGAATTAGGATCATCGCATTCATTAAAAAGTAGTGTCGGATATTCTAAAGATGTATGGTAACCGATATTTTCAGTATCAGAATAATCAGGTTTCTCGAGCCACTCACTATCATTACCTGCATCAATTAATGTATTCTGAGCAATATTCCACCTTCTCGCTTCCTCAATAGTAATAATACCATCGTCATAACCGAAAGTGGGATCGTAACCAATTCCGTCAGCTTCATTGAAATATACCGCTGGAATAGTTTCCCCGGAATTATTTTCATAATCCAGATGATAGTACTCCTGAAACTGAGGATTTTCTCCTGCCATTGAACTATATTTATGAAAATTAAACTCTGAATGGATGTATCTTTTATCTGAGATATATTCTCTTTCAATATTTAAGCTCCCGTCCACAACTCCATGTGCATAATTATCCGCTATTTTTGACACATGCCTTATATCTGCGGCACAGTCAAAGAATACTTTAGCTCCAGATTGATCATCTATAAGGTTATCTTTAAAACCACCTGTATAGCACTGAGCCATACTGTAAACTTTTTTATTTGCCGGAAGATCAACGAAGAAATCATCGAATTCATAATCATATACGTTGTCACTTTCCCAATCTGAAATTATTTCTCCGGTAATAGGATCTGTCCAATATGTCTCTTTAAGCATGCATAAATATGAAGTAGTAACATAGTCGGTTGATCCTCCATGCCCGAATGTCCATACATAGAGAAAGTCATCTTCATTGATCTTCTTATCATCCCTGAGTATCCTGCTAACCTCACTCAGGCTTTCCCGCGTTGCAGGGAAATTAGTGATCTGGTATTCTGGAAATTCTTCCCCGACAATGTGTTGCGGTGTTAATCGTTCCCAGTAATCTAAACCTTCTTCCTCAAGCTCATGCCAGTAATCTTCGCCCAGCCTGTAGAGGACAAAAATATTATCCGGGTCGTATCCTTTTTTATCCACCAGCAATTCCCATTGCAGGTAGGTATCGTTCCACGAATCCTGAAGAAATCCACTGTTCTGAGAATCCTCAGCTTCTCTTGTGTAAAGCGATTTTGCTTCATAATCACCAGTAATGAGTACTGCATACTTTTCAGCAGAAAAAAGTGATGTGATAAATACTGTCAGAATGACAGCTAAATTCCTCTTAAACATAGCGTTGCTCCTTTTTTTACATTTATTCAGTTTGAGTTAACGCCTGCTTATGAGTATATTACATATCAGGAGGTGCAGACGCGAAACCTTGATGTGTATTTGTAATTACTGCTTGGTCGGCATATTAATTACAGGAATCAGGATATTTCGATAGGCACCTCCTTATATAATTAAATCATTAAAATCACTTCAGATAAAGCATCTTCTTAGTTTCTACGGGTATTCCGTCTAAGCTAAGCTGATAATAATATACTCCACTGTTAATTCCATCAGTTTTAAATGAAGTTGTGTACTTTCCATTGCTTTGCTTTTGATTGACAATGTTCTCAATTAATTCACCTTTTGTATTGTAGATGTTCAATTCAACATTTGACGGTTTTTCTATAATGTATGATATCTCTGTTAAGCTGTTAAACGGATTAGGATAATTTTGATATAACTGATAACTTACAATTGTCAACTGCCCACTATCTTCTATACCTGTTTCTATCAATTTAGATTGGAAATAGTTAGTAGAAGGATAAGGAAATGGATACTGATAATCTAGTACAGAAAAAACCATGAAAATCATGCTAGAGTCTCTTTCTAATACAGCATCAATATAGCTAAATGACTTATTTTCATCAGCCAGTAATATCTCTGTATTCCAAATATTAATATTTGAATATGAGTAAGTCAATTCTGATCTACTATCAATAATGTGCCGTTCAAGTAGATGCAGATTATGATTCTTATCGCAGAACATTTTCTTTGTATATATATTGTTGTCTTTGTTCAAATAAACTGGTTCAGTCCATTTTACATCATCAAGCTTTTTTGAAATAACATAATTATCACCCTCATCAATAGTTGTTCCGACTGATATGCTTGCTGTCAAGATACTGTCACTGCTTAATGTCAAAGCACATCCGCTTGATGTTGAAGTAAAACTGCCTATTTCTTCAATATCGTTCCATTTTTCTTCCGATTTAGAGTATGAAAATAAACCCGGTCTTAAACCTTTAAATTCTCCAATAAGGTGACCTGCTGCATATAAATTATTATTTCCATCAAAAATAATATTAGTGTTCGTTATTACTGTATTCTGATTGGTATTCTCAAATATCATCGGTTCCAACCATATTCTATTATCACTCTTTTCTGAATATGTGTAATACTGATAGCCGTTCCTTGCCCAGAATACATACATCCTGTCTTCATTATCAACAGCTGCGTACAGATCTTGGCTGGCAAGTGAAGTCAATGTATCCGCTTCACTCCATTCTAAACCATTATATGTTTTACAGATTATACTGTTAGTATCAAAACCAAGACCTTTCTGATAGAACACGTAAATATTATTTTCTGAATCGCATACTGCTCGTAAATCCCAAATTCTTTCATTGGAATAATCAGTAAATTCAGGAGTTGCATTCTGTGTGTTACTCCAGGTGACACCCCTATCATATGAAGACTTGTACTCTATTTGCATACACATTAATGCTTTTGAAGGTTCATGCATATTTTTTATCCAAAAGATACTAATCGTATCATTTTCAGATATGATTTGAGGATTGTAATACGATATCTCCCCAGCTATACCAGTTTCTGAAATCTGAACAGGTGCACTCCATTCGTATTGGGCAAATAAGTTAATAGCGAATATTAGTATTAAGAGAAGTTTCTTCACTTTGTATCCTTTATTTATTTTAAGTACAACATCTTCTTTGTTTCTTTTACCATTCCATCAATCTTCAACTGATAATAATATATTCCTGAATTCAAATTATCTGCTTTGAATATAGTTGAATGCATTCCTGCATTCACTACTCCATTTACCAAACTCTGAACAAACTGACCATTACCATTATAAACACTTATTTCTACCTTACATTTATCTTGAATAGTGTAGCTAATATTCGTTTCATTATTAAAAGGATTAGGGTAGTTCTGCTCCAACTCATAATTGTCAATTGTAAATTGTCCATTGTCAATTATCTCCGTATCATGCCATCCTAAAAAGGGATATCCATCATTATGAAATTCAACATCCTCAACCCAAATATCCGCAAAATCCCAACCTTCACCAACATTCCAAGGAGCAACCCCAAGATCAATATCAGCAGTTTGAATAAAACTTGATTCTAAGTAATTACGAATATTATCCAAATCTTCAGCCGTTGCTACATGATAAGGATCAAGTACTGTACCACTGCCACCTGAGAATTGGGAGGACAATACCATTTGGATAAGAATTATTGAGATTATGATTAGTTTTTTCATTATGGTTTACTCTTTTTTTATTGTTCTGTCATCCTCGTTACCTGCAAGGGGCTGAAGCCACCTTGTTCACATCAGGCTATTACCTGAACAAGGGGTTTCAACCCCTTGTAGAACAGAGGTTTATAAAATAAACATTTCCTAAATAAATTATTTTTCGTGTAATTATAGAGTAGAGTAGAGTAGAGGTTATTCTCTTCCTTATTCGTATTAAAATATGTGGTAGAAAAAACATACATTGACTAATTTTTACATTTAATATTAATAAGCTTTCACCTTAGACAAAAAGGCACATTGCATTTTAAAT
>JAQICF010000213.1 GCA_027858795.1 Candidatus Delongbacteria bacterium
TCTTTTTTCAGATCGTTATACAAACTGCTTTTAAAATATTTTTTATTTACGATAAGAGCAATTCTATTCGAGACTGAAACATCACCGAAATATCCTGAAGCATCTCTGTCAATGTATGAATCGATATGATCAATATTCTTCAAAATTTTAGATAAAGATGTGTTCGTGAAATCATCGGTATATTCCAAAACTATTTGGTAAATATTATGAGGAAATTCAGTATAAAAATAATTTAATATTTCTCCGATATTTTCTGAATCCTGCTCAGGTTTTGAAATCTTAAAATGCAATACAAGGCTTTCACATAGATTATTGAGATTTTTATATGTTTTTAAGTTGTGATTTTCAAAGATCAGTTTGTGAACAGGTTTTATTTCAGAATTAAATTGAACGAACTTTTTTTTGTCTAAATATTTAAATTCAGAGGATAAGAGAATTGGAGGTATATAATAAAGTTCAGTTTCAAATTTATCTTGGGCATATTCAATAGCTTCAAGTATTTCAATATCTGAAAAAGTTTCAGTTGATTCGATGTAATAAGGTGGAATATCATAAGCGTTGATACCATATTTTTCTCTGTTTATTGAAAATTCAGTGCCGGACAAAACTGATAGTCTGAAAACTTGAATATCATCGTATAAATTTTCTTTAAAAACCCTGTCAACAGTATTCTTAAAACTGACAAGATCATCTCCCGGAAGGCCCACTATTAAATCAATCTTAGTATTAATGTTAGAAGAATTCATTTTTTTTGCATTGGATATCGTTTTCTCAGTTGATGAGTTTCTGTTCATGATCTTTAATACTGAAGAATTTGTTGTCTGAAGCCCGATCTCTGCTTCAACCATATTTAATTTCTCTAATTTTTTGATAAGAGTATCAGTTAACATTTCTGCTCTTAATTCAGTAGAAAATTCAAAATACCCATCTTTATTTAATTTGATAAGTTCATCAAGAAGATTTTCAAAATCAGGTTGAGCATTAAAGGATGGATCAAGAAGAAATATTTCATTAAGTCCATTATTTCTCGCATAATCGAGATATTTTTTAATACTATTTCTATCCATCGTAATTATTTTATCATAAACTTTATTATAATAGCAAAAATTGCACTTGAAGGGACATCCTCTCACAGTTTCGAAGTACATAGTGGAATCAGGTGTATGCTCTATTAAACCTTCTAAATATGGGTTTTCGTTATGCTCAAAATCAGTTCTGATGTCTTTAGACGGATTGTATATATCTTTCGATAATGTGCTACTAGCTTTAGTTAAAGCTCCACTGATCTTTTCGAATGGCACACCTGAAAGAAATTCATTGAGTGGGATCTCACCTTCGCCTACAATTCCGTATTCAAATACACCTGACTTCAAAAGAAACTCATTATCAGGATTAACTTCAGGTCCTCCATAAAGTATTTTTACAGAGGGATATTTTTGTTTTAATAAATTGGAAATTCGTAATGTTTTTTCAATATTCCAAACATAAAGAGAAAAAAGAAAAAGATCCGGTTTTGTGTTTTCTACAAAGTCCAGAAAATCTCTTTCACTCAGAATGTCAGTAAAAATTCTGGGCGTAATAATAAATTCGGTATCTTTAAATGTTTTTTTTGAAAAAGCCGCAAGATAACCTGCGGCTAAAGGAACATTTGATTTATATTCAAGAGTATCAAGATTCGGTATTCCGAATTGTGTTAGAAGTACTCGTTTATACATTAAAACAAACCATCGATCAATTTGTCATCTGCGAAATTAGGCAGAGTAACCTTCAATTCAGGATTAGATTCCATTGCTCTTTTTATGGCAAACACTGCACCTTCATTTCTTGCCCAGCTTCTTCTGGAAATACCATTATTTACATCCCAGAATAACATAGATTCAAGCCTTCTAGCAGCATCAGGAGTGCCATCAAGCAACATTCCAAATCCACCGTTGATAACTTCACCCCAGCCTACACCTCCACCATTGTGGATAGAAACCCAGGTAGCACCTCTGAAGGAATCACCGATAACATTCTGGATTGCCATATCAGCTGTGAAAGATGAACCGTCATATATATTAGAAGTTTCTCTATAAGGTGAATCAGTACCCGAAACATCGTGATGATCTCTACCAAGTACGATTGGAGCTGAAATATGGCCATCTTCGATAGCTTTATTGAAAGCTTTAGCAATTTTGATTCTTCCTTCTGCATCAGCATATAGAATCCTTGCCTGTGAACCAACGACGAGTTTATTCTCCTGAGCACCTTTTATCCAATGGATATTATCCTGCATCTGCTGAGTGATCTCAACCGGCGATGTCTTTGCCATTTCTTCAAGTACATCAATTGCAAGTTTATCGCTTTTCAACAGATCTTCAGGATCAGAAGAAGTACAAACCCATCTGAAAGGTCCGAAACCATAATCAAAGCACATTGGTCCCATAATGTCCTGAACATAAGATGGATATCTAAAATTTCCATCTTCTTTCATGATATCAGCACCTGCTCTGCTTGATTCAAGTAGGAAAGCATTACCATAGTCAAAGAAATACATACCTCTGGAAGTTAATGTATTGATAGCAGTTACATGTCTTCTTAGAGTAGCCTGAACTTTCTCTTTAAATAATTCAGGTTCTTCAGCCATCATAACAACTGAATCTTCATAACTTTGATTAACAGGATAATAACCACCGGCCCAAGGATTATGAAGTGAAGTCTGATCTGAACCAATCTCAACAAAAATATCTTTCTCTACAAACTTTTCCCAAAGATCAACGATGTTTCCCTGATAAGCCAAAGAAACTGCTTCTTTATTTTTCTTTGCCACATTTATTCTATCTATAAGTTTATCAAGATCTTCATATACTTCATCCACCCATCCCTGAGAATGTCTAGTGTAAACAGCTTTAGGATTTATCTCAGCGATAACACCGATAGCTCCTGCAATCACAGCTGCTTTAGCTTGAGCCCCTGACATTCCACCAAGACCGGAAGTAACGAATAGTTTTCCACCAAGACCTTCATTGCCTATCTTCCTACCTGCATTTAGAACAGTGATCGTAGTTCCATGAACGATCCCCTGAGGTCCGATATACATGAATGAACCGGCTGTCATTTGACCGTATTGAGAAACTCCAAGTGCATTGAATTTTTCCCAGTCATCAGGCTTAGAATAATTAGGTATTACCATTCCGTTAGTAACAACAACTCTTGGAGCATCTTTGTGAGAAGGGAAGAGTCCCATAGGGTGACCTGAATACATAGCCAGTGTCTGCTCTTCGGTCATCTCAGATAAATATTTCATTGTTAATAAATATTGTGCCCAGTTTTGAAATACAGCCCCGTTTCCACCATAGGTAATAAGTTCATGAGGATGTTGAGCTACCGCATGATCAAGATTATTTGATATCATCAGCATTATTGCAGCTGCTTGCTTACTTTTATGTGGAAAATCGTTTATAGATCTTGCTGTGATCTTATAATTTGGTCTGAACCGGTGCATATAGATCCTGCCGTAATCCTTCAATTCTTTTGCAAATTCTTTTGCAAGTACAGGATGATATTTTTTATCAAAATATCTTAGAGCATTACGTAAAGCTAATTTTTTTTCTATTACAGAAAGTATCTCCTTACGCTTTGGTGCGTGATTTATGCTTGGGTCAAAAGGTTTTAACTCAGGCAATTCTTTTGGAATACCTTCCATGATCTCTTTTTGAAAATCTGTAAGCATTTAATATTCTCCTATTATAATATTTGAACTGAAAAGATATTGTATTTATTACTTAAATTCAAATAAATTTTATCTAGAAAAAAACAATTAAAACATTCAAATGATTTTAAAAATTATGAAATTGAGAATTAATTTATTAACTTTGCGCATCTTTACTAAATTTTCGGAGAAACTATGATAGGATTATCAAATATAACAAAAAATATGGGTGGAATTCCACTATATACGGGAGCTAGTTTTCAAATATATCATGGTGAAAAGATCGGTCTGGTCGGTCCGAACGGAACCGGTAAAACGACTTTCTTCAGGCTTATCGTAGGAGAATTGAAGCCTGATGAGGGCAATATAAGCATACAAAACAACACGAAAATTGCATATTTTTCTCAGAATGTTGGAGAAATGTCAGGAAAAAGCGCATTAGATGAGGTTATATCAGGCGATAAAAGGATTAGTGTACTTTCAGAGAGACTGAATGAGTATCACACAAAGTTGTCTGATACTGAACTGGATATGGATGAAATGGCAGTGATATTAGAAAAAATGGGTGACGACCAGGCAGAATATGAAGCAAATAGAGGGTATGAGATAGAGTCAGATGCACAGGAAATTCTGACTGGTCTCGGAATATTTCCAGAGGATCATAATAAATTGGTAGAAGACTTTTCCAGTGGTTGGAAAATGCGTATCGCTCTTGCAAAAGTATTGATCATGAATCCAGACCTTATCTTGATGGACGAGCCGACAAATTATCTTGTTATGGAGACTATAATCTGGTTAGAAGAGTGGTTGGTTAAGTTCAAAGGTGCTTTTATTTTAACAACACATGACCGTGAATTCATGAACAAAGTCGTAAAAAAAACAATTGAAGTATCAAATGGTAAAGTAACCACTTTTTCCGGGGATTATAATTTTTACGAAAGGGAAAAGGCAATATTGTTACGCAACAATGCAGCAAAATTTTCACGTCAGCAAAGTATGCTGAAAAAAGAGGAAGAATTCATCGCAAGGTTTAAAGCCAGAGCAAGTCATGCAGCTCAAGTGCAGTCAAGGGTTAAGAAAATTGATAAGATCGAAAAAGTAGAATTAGTACCTGAAGAGAATGAGATCAATATTGAATTAGCTGAAATACAGCGAGGTGGAAATGATGTTATATCAATAAAAAATTTAGGAAAGAGCTGGATTAACTCAGATGGAAGTGTTAATCATGTATTTTCAAGCCTTACTGCAATGGTGGAAAGGCAGAACAGGATAGCCGTGGTAGGAGTAAATGGAGCGGGTAAATCAACATTCTTAAGAGTTATAAGTCATCAGATTGAGCTGACTGAAGGTGAAGCTGTAATCGGTCCTAGCATTTCTATAGGCTATTTTGGTCAATCCACATTGGAACAATTGAATTCAGAAGCTACAGTACTGGAGGAAGTACAAGCAAAACTTTCTCATATGAGTGAACCCAATGTAAGAAATCTTCTAGCATCTTTTTTATTTAGGGGAGACGAAGTTTATAAAAAGATAAAATATCTTTCCGGTGGAGAAAAAGCTCGTGTCATACTGGCATACCTTCTTTCATTACCGCATAATTGTATGATTCTTGATGAGCCTACAAATCATCTTGATATAAAATCCAGAGTTATTCTTTTACAAGCTTTAAAGCGTTACCAAGGAACAATTTTACTGGTAAGTCATGATAGGTATTTCCTGAAGGAACTTGTTAATCGTGTTTTTGAAGTGGATCATGGTTTGATAAAAGTTTATGAGGGAGGTTATAAATATTACCTTGAACAAAAAAAACAAGGATAATAACAAGTAACATTAATATTGTTTTATTAAATATAAAGGATTATATTTAGGCTTAATTTAGTATATTATTTATTATTAGGGTTTAGTATTAATAGGATTAAAGAAAAAACTCATGGATAATTTTAAAACTTTCATATCAGGTCTCGTAACAGGTTTACTCGTTTTAGGAGTATTTTATTTTTATATGCAATATGATAAAGATAATAAACCTCAAATAATTGATTCAGGTATTGAAATAGTGAAATCAAGAGAGAATGCAATTACCAAAGCGGTTAAAGAAGTTAGTCCTGCAGTTGTTGGTATCAATGTTGTTAAAGTTAAGAAGCAAAAGGTGAAGACAGTATTTGACAATGATCCTTTTTTCTCAAATTTCTTTCCACCACAGTACAGAAATAAAGCAATGCCAAGTGCCGGAAGTGGATTTATCTATTCTCCTGATGGATATATTGTTACAAATAATCATGTAATAACAGGAGCGAAACAAATTGTTATTACTACAACTGAAGGCGAAGAATATCAGGCTAAGATCATCGGCTTTGATGAAAGAAGTGATATTGCTGTATTAAAAATAGATGTTGAAGACCACAATTTTGCTAAGACCTCTGACGAGGAACTGATCAGAGGTGAATGGGTGATCGCTTTCGGTAATCCTTACGGTCTGTTCGAATATGTAAACAATCCATTGATAACAGTAGGAGTTATTTCCGGCGTTGATATAAATTTTGGATTTAGTACTAAAGATAGACATTTTTATGAAGGCATGATTCAGACTGATGCATCTATCAATCCTGGTAACAGTGGTGGACCTCTTGTGAATTCTGATGGTGAAGTTATAGGAATGAATACAATGATTTATTCGAAAGAGGGTGGAGGCAGTATAGGTATCGGTTTTGCCATACCAATAAAAAAAATAACAAGTATAGCAAATACATTAATAGAAAAAGGTGTGATTGATCGTAATTTCTATTTTGGTTTTAAACTTGCCGACCTACCTTTAGGTACTGATAAAGAGAGACCAAATGGAGTACTAGTGGAAGTAATTCAACAGGACAGTCCTGCCGAGAAAGCCGGATTCAAAAAGAATGATATAATAATTGCAGTAGAAAATGTTAAGATAAATAATTATTACGATATGGGAAAAGCTCTACTTGAAGCAAAAGACTATAAGGTTGGTGACAGAGTTGAGTTTATCGTAATGAGAGATTCAAAATATGAAAAATTAGTAATGACTTTAGATGCATTTAAAAATTAAAAATATATAGGAGGCGTAATGGCTTTCAAATTAGCTAATGGTAGTGGAAAAGTGATTACAAAATTATTTTGGGTAGTAGCTATTATTGGCGTAATACTATTCTTGCAGATGAAATTTCCGGTAGAAATTTCTTACATTATCATGGCAATATTAGGTTTCGCAATAATTGTTTTCTTTTTCTCTTTCTGGTTTTTCAGAGATCCTGAAAGATGGCCTGATCTTGAAGAAGAGAATGATAGAGCTATAATTGCACCTGCTGACGGAAAAGTGATCAAAGTTGATAAATACCTTGATGAAGAATATAGAATGGAAGAATCACAGAGAGTATCGATCTTCATGAGTGTTTTTAATGTGCATGTTAACCGTTATCCTGTAAAAGGTAAGGTTGAGTATGTAAACTATAAAAAAGGTAAATTTATGGCTGCATGGAACGATAAGGCCAGTGAATACAATGAGCAGGCTATCGTAGGTGTTAATGCAAATGGTAATCAAGTTACCATTAAGCAAATAGCCGGTTTAATTGCAACAAGAATAGTTTGTTACGCTGACGTAGGTGATGAGGTAGAGCAAGCTCAAAAACTTGGTATGATCAAATTTGGATCAAGAGTTGATATAATTTTGCCTGACGAAACTGATATAAAAGTTAAAGTAGGTGATAAGGTTAAAGCGGGTGAGACTGTTATAGGCGAGTTTTTCAACTAGGAGTTATTAGTAGGTAAGTTTTTTTAACTAGGGGTTATCATGGGTAGCAGAATGTCAATATTTCCAAATTCTCTTACTATAGGGAATATGTTCTTCGGTTTCTGGTCTATTATATCAGCTTTTGAAGGAAATTATATATGGGCGGCTTATTTTGTAATGCTGGGAGGTGTATGTGATGCACTGGACGGTAAAGTTGCAAGACTGGTAAAAAGTACATCGGATTTTGGAGTTGAGTTTGATTCTTTGGCAGATATTATAACTTTCGGGATGGCGCCTTCTATCCTAATGTATAGTTTGTATAAAAACGTTTATATCGATAAATACCCGGGTTTGGATGATCTTAAACACCTGATAATATTTATATCATTTCTACCACTAATGTTCACAGGAATAAGACTTGCCAGGTTTAATACAGAATTAGTAGGTCATTCCAAGAAATATTTCTCAGGTTTACCTTCACCGGCAGCTGCAATGACAATAATTTCATTTGTTTTGTTTGAGTTTGAAACTTATGGCACATTAAAACATTTTAAGTGGTTAACAGCCACCTCAATAATAGTATCATATTTGATGGTTTCCAGAATAAAATATCAGGGTTTTCCTATAATGTTCAAGCGGAAAGAAAATTTCGTTAAAAGGAACCTGAAGATAGTAGGAGTAATATTACTGGTAACTGTTGTTGTCAAATTCAAGATGTCACTGTTATTTCCACTAATGGTATTCTTCGTATTGTCTGGTATCGTAGGAAACATAATTGAAAAAATGAAATCAGAAGATAAAGAAATTGAGAGGGAAAACAACAACTAATATGTTTACCGGGTTAATAAAAGAAATAGGCAATATAAAAAGCATCAAGAAATTAGGTGATGGTGCAGAGATCACAGTTTTAAGTAAAGAAGTGATTAAAGACGCAGCGATAGATGATTCGATTGCTATTAATGGTGTATGCCTTACAGTCGTATCTGTAGAGAATAACTCTTTCACGGTTCAGGCTGTTAAAGAAAGTTTGAATTTATCAACATTAAGCAAATTAAAAATAATGGAGAAAGTCAATCTTGAACCTGCTGTTAGAGCTTCTGACAGATTAGGTGGTCACATTGTTCAAGGTCATGTTGATGCTAAGGGAAAGATCGTCAAAGTGATCAAAAACATCAATGGAACGGAATTTTCGATCAGTTACCCGAAAGAGTTTAAGAAATATATAGTTCACAAAGGATCGATCTGCATTGATGGTATTAGTTTAACAATAGCGGAAGTAAATGACAGCCAATTTAGACTATCTATCATACCTCATACATTGAAGCAAACCACAGCTGAAGATTGGAAAATAGGTAGAGAAGTAAATATTGAGACAGATATAATCGGTAGATACATAGAGAATATGATAAAGAATGATGGTAGTGGCCTTACAATGAATAGATTATCGGAGTTAGGATATTAGGTAGGGAATGCAGATCTGCGTTCCGTACGAAAGAGAAGAAAATAATAATTTAGGATAAAAAATGCTTAGCAAAATTGAAGATGTAATTGAAGATATCAAAAATGGAAAGATGATCATCCTTTTAGATGATGAGAATAGAGAGAATGAAGGAGATCTTGTTATGGCAGCAGAATTAACTACGCCTGAGACAATAAATTTTATGACAAAATTTGCACGTGGTTTGATCTGTATGCCTATCACTGAAGAATTAGCAGAACAGAAAGAATTAGAGATGATGACTAATAACAACACCGATTCAAATCATACAAATTTCACGATTTCAATTGATTATAAACATGGTACAACCACAGGGATATCAGCTTTTGACAGATATAAAACAGTTAATACGCTTATTGATGAATCTACAAAACCAACTGATTTTGCTAAGCCTGGTCATATGTTTCCATTGATAGCAAAAAATGGTGGAGTATTGGTTAGAACTGGTCATACTGAAGCTGC
>JAQICF010000264.1 GCA_027858795.1 Candidatus Delongbacteria bacterium
CTTTATCACTTCTTCATTAGCGTATTGACCTACCGTATTCGCATAAAACCCACTTGTCCAAAAATTACCACCCCATAACTTTGATTTTATTTCTGGATGTTTTTGAAATATTTCCCTCGCTGTTATGCTCTTCAATACCCTAATAACCTCTGAAACACTTATAGTTGGCACACTTTGAACCAAAAAATGTACATGATTCGGTTCGTAGCCAATTTCTACAAAATTCATTTCAAATCTTTCTGAGATTTCCAAACATATAATTTTGAGACTTTCTCCTACCTCATTTGTTACTACTCCTTTTCTGTATTTCAAAGGAAATACTAAATGATACAAAAGAAGTGTTTTATTATGACTCTTTTCTATGTGCTCACTCATGTAAGAAATATACGCTTTTTCAAAGCGTTAAGAAAACCTTAGGTTTTCAAACTTTCCTTTTTGACCCCGAGGCAAGCCTAGGGGTATTCTCTTCGAATAAGAACATTTTTTCGTTTATTGCACCTCCAGAACTTGACCATGCACCTACTGAGAGAATTAATCCCATTTGGGCTACAGATGAATAACCTAATATCCTTCTGGGATTCTTTTGTTTTAATCCCATTAGGTTTGAAACAAAGAATGTCATCATTCCGATAACTGCTGTCATTGTTAAAAGCTCTTTAGACATCATCGGGAATGTTTTATATATTGCGAAGAACACACCTGCAGTACCAATGGCTGCAACAAGACCGGTAAGTCCAGGTGCAACTCCTTCGTAGGCGTCTATAGCCCATCCGTTTGCAGGGAATTGTTTCATTTCTATTATCAGTGAAAATAATAATATAAACAGACCAATTGAAAGTAATTTTATATTTGCCACTGCAGGAATAACTTTTACCATTTCATCGATATTTAATGTTCCTGTCACTGAATAAAGGATTATGATACCTAATAATAAGAACACTGATGCAATTCCACCTGCTATCATGTATTTAAATCCTGCTGAAAGTGATTTTAATTTCAGGTCCATTCCGATCAATGAATAAGTTGCTATAGAAGTTATTTCTAAGAATACAAATAAGTTAAAAATATCTCTGGTCATTACAAGTCCGTTCAAACCAAGTACCATTAAAAGGAATAGTACGAAAGAACGAGTTCCTGTTTCTGCCATTTGCTTAAACATGTATATTGCACCGAACAATGCCATAAAGTTGATACTGCCTGTGAATATAGCCTCAAGCAATCCCATTTGTAGATTTATAGAAATAGGAGGTTTGAATCCTGCTGTAAATATCATTACTGAAATTTGGTCACCGATCAGAAAACCTGTCAACCACTGATAACTGATAGCACACACAGATATCAAGGCTGCAAAGAATATTGTACCGGTAAGCTTTGTTCCAGCTTTGCTAAAAGAAGGTAATAAAAAACCTACTCCAAGTAATATTGCTATTATATATATTGGACTTACCATTTTAATTCCTTGTAATCGTTAATTGACAATGATTTCTTCTGTTGGTATAATCTTATTACAAAGGTTAGCATTAAGGCATTTACTGCTACACCAATAACAATTGCTGTCAAAACTAATGCTTGAGGTACAGGATCTACAATTAGATCTGATGCTTTGCTCAATTCAACTGCTGAATCCAGAATAGGAGCTGTTTTACCTTCAATAAATCCGAATGCCACCATGATAAGCTGAACTCCAACCTCTACTATTGCTAATCCAAGAATTATCTTGATCATATTCTTCTGGGTCAACATTCCCCAAAAGCCTATAAGTATGAGGGCAAATCCTATTATATGAACTATATTTATTATATTCATTCTAAGTCTCCCTTCATATTATCTAATATACTCGCTAATTCAGTACCTACTTTTAATCCTACAAGTGTATATATTACAGGTATTGCTCCGGCACTTAAGATCGTTCCAAATTCACCGAAAGGTAGTAATCTGTTGTCTAAGAAATGATCCGCGCCCATAATAACGAGCCCTAAAACACCAATTAGGACATAAGTAAATCCTGATAATGATTCTATCCATCCAAAAACCGTATGATTGATCTTGTAAGAAGTATCAGCCAGGAAGAGAAGCATCATTGCAGAAGCTATTACTGCACCACCCTGGAAACCACCACCCGGTGTTAAATGTCCATTTAGGAAAATATAGATTCCAAAGATGATTATCATTGGAGCAAGTAAAGTTGAACCTGTAAGTAATATCTCACTGGACTCTCTTTTCTTTATTTCTTTCTTTGGATCTTTTTCTTTTCTTCTTCTTAAAAGAACTGCTATACCTGTTGCAGCTATAAATAAAACAGCAACTTCACCTAAAGTATCCAAGCCTCTGTAAGTTACGATTATAGCTGTAACAATATTTTGAGCTCCTAGCTCTTTATTTCCACTTCTTTCGGCATATTCTTTACCAACTCCGGTTAAAGCAGTTTTTCCTTCAATATTATTTACAATAATTAAAAACATAAAAACAAATCCAATTAATAGGATCGCTGAGAAAATTCTTTTAATCATTTTCTTCCTCCACATCTTTTGTTTTGTGAAGTGCATATAAAAATATAAGAGTTGATAATCCTGCTCCGATAGCTGCTTCTGTCATTGCTACATCAGGTGCCTGCATCAGCAAGTACAATATACTTGCAAATAAACTTACTACGCCTACTGCTATGATAGAAGATATTAAGTCCTTTACATGCATTGCTAAACCCGCTGCAATGATCATTGCCAAACCCATTAGTATGAAGATACCTTGTTGTAATTCCATTAATCTACCTCCACTTCAGTATTCTCATTTAGCTTGTCAGTCACCTCTACGTAGATACTTTCTTTCTCTTTTAGCTTGTCAGCAACTGAACCCTTTGTCAAAGGAATACCTCTAAAATGTGCTGCTCTTGCTAAAGCGTGACTTGAGATAGGATTTGTTAATGCTATGAACATTATTATTACTAATATCTGACCTAACCATTCATAGTGACAAATTCCAATTCCTAATAATGTTAAAATTGTTCCTAATGTTGTTGCCTTAGTTCCTGCCTGCATCCTGTTATAAAGATCTGGCATTCTGAATACTCCCAATGCTCCAAGAAATAAGAAGATAGAGCCTAATAATGTTATTATTGATCCTAAGATCCTATACCATTCCATTATAGCCCTCCTTCTAGGTAACGAGCTACGGCTACTACACCTATGAAACTCAAGATTGCATAGACCATTCCAACATCTAAGAATATTACTCTTCCTGATATATATGCTATCAAAGTAATTAATGATATTGATATCACTGTAAATGTATCTAGTGCAACTACCCTGTCAGCCATGCTGGGACCTTTAATCAGTCGTAAAGTCGCAAGGATGATTCCCGCTGATACAAAGTAAGTTGATATTTGCAATAATATTTCCGGTAAGTTAGTCAAAGATCACCTCCAGATATTTTTCAAAACTTGCTACTATTTTTTCTGTTGCCACTTTTTCATCCATATTAGTTACGTCTATCCAGTGTATATATAATGTATCTCCATCTATATCTACAGTTAGAGTTCCCGGTGTCAATGTGATAGAGTTTGCAAGTATCATTCTACCCATTGCTGTTTTCAATTTTGTCTTCACTGTAACAATACCCGGATTAATACGTATCACAGGCTTTATTACCCTTAATGCCACATCAATATTTGCTTTAATGATCTCAATAAATAAAAAGATAATATACCATAATGAATAGATTATCTTTTTAGGATTGAAGATCGGGGATCTGAGGTAATTTCTAAAGATAATACTCACGATCAATGATAGAGCAAACATTATCAGAAGATTGTTCAGATCCTTGGTTCCTGTCCATATGAAATAGAACAGTGTGAACATTATTGATGAAAACATTATTTTTAAAATTTTATCCATACTTATCCTTAATTAATTAGATTTTAAAATTAACAGTTATCCGATCCTGAAAGTTGAACATCAAGTTTATCGTTATTTTCAATATTATCTACCCAGATATCATTCAGCAAAGTTATGCCAGTTAATATCTTTTCCATATTTTTATCCGAAACTTTCTCAAACATTGTATTGAAATATTTAATTGAAAGATTTAAAAGTTCTTTGGATGTTTTTTCACCCTTTTTAGTCAAAGTTACATTTATACCTCTTCTATCATTAGGGTCCATATCCCTTCTTAGTATTCCGGCCTCTTCCAATGAGGCTACTATCCTTGTAACTCCACCTGAAGCAATATTCAATCTTACCGCAAGTTCTTTAACAGAAAGTACGTCTGCATCAAAATATTGCTTTAAGCAATTCAGCTCAGAACAAGTAATATTTAATTTAGCTGCAATTTTTTTGTCTTTAAATTGACAATTGATTTTCATCACATTCATTATGTCTGAAATAATTGTAATTTTATTTTTGTCCATATTCCGTCCTTTTTAATTACAATGTAATTTATTTACACTCTCAACTATTGTCAAGAAAAATATTTAACAATTTAAATTAATATAATCCGAAATATTTTACTTTATTACTTCTACTAAACTTCCCTGAAATGCAAAACCAATCCTGCACAAATTTTTACCAGTGAGAATCGTCCGGATCGAGTAGTAAGTTTTATGAATGAAATATTAAAGTATGAGATAGATTAGAATTAAAAAAGCCCGATAAAAAACCGGGCTTCTAATTTTATTGACATTATTTATAATGTTCTATTTGTTTTTAACGGGTGAATATTGATTCACCCCTTCATTCGTTTTCGCAGCATCTGTCGCAGTTACACAATAGAATTTCTTCACCTCACTTGTTCTTACTGTCCATTCATTACTATTAACAGTAGCTTCATAAGTCCATCCTTCTGGAAATACTGCATACGGATCATCCGTACTATAAACATTATAAACGTCCCCTTTTTGAAGCTCTTTAGTTGTATTCCATGAAAGTGTCACAAATTCTCCCATAACAGCAATGTTTACTGGTGTTGGTGCTGAGTATGTCGGGTTGTAGATAAAACTTGCAGGTGTTTCAGGATATCTGCTTCCATAGTTAAAGTAATTTGGCTTTACTCGCCAATAGTAGGTTGTATTATTGACAAGACTATCAAATACTGTGAGTTCCATTAGAGAAACTCCAAATAAACTTTTTACTTTTTTAGATCGCCAGTCAATATTTTCTTCTAAAGGATTGGTGAAATTACTATCTGCATCAAGTTGTAAAGTGTAGTTAGCTATTGAATCCTGAAACATAAATTCCCAAGAAAGAATATCATTTGCTACCATCTCATTTTGTGAACTGGTGTTAAGATCACTTGAAATATTGATTTGCAACTCACTTTCTGTAAATTCTGAACCTGTAAAACATTGATCAACAGATTGTACTCCCCAATTTACATTTGTTATTTCCTGAGGCAGAGCTTGAAAATTATCCAATTTGAGATCATAAATATTCAATTGATTTGCATTCCCCAGATCAACTACTCTTCTGTACCCACTAGCTATATCTGACACTCCTGATACAATTTTAATATTATCATTCATTCTAATGTCAATATTGTAAGATAAACCATTTTGAGGAGTTTCAGAATCAGTTGCCTTGTTATATGAAAAACTCAGAATATTATTTGTAAGTTCAGCATCTAAACCTAAAGGAGCTGATGGAGCAGCATTATTAAATGAAATATTATTTGTATATATTTCTGCCACAATAGTTGAAAATCTAGAACCCATCAACAGGATATCAAGATCTCCGTCATTGTCATAATCTCCAAATGTAGCAGTTTTTCCAGAAATATTAGGTAAGCTATTATTGATTTTAGTAAAAACACCATAATTATTCTGACATAATTCTGTATAGTATTCCCCATATCCGGTAGAACCTATGTAGATTATATCAAGATCACCGTCGTTATCAAAATCTCCCCAAGATGAGGAACAGGATTGAATATCTGAATTACCTACAAATATCTCAGTAAAAATACCATTTTCATTATTGTAAACACTACTTGATATCAAAGCATCAAGATCTCCGTCATTATCGTAGTCACCCCAACTTACTGAAGGGCTAAAAAGCCCTGTAAGGCCTGCATTTATATTTAAATACGTTCCATTATCATTTCTAAATATATACGATTTGTTACTACCTGAAAAAAGCACATCAAGATCTCCATCGTTATCATAATCTCCCCAATCGGCTGATCCACCAAAAATACCGTATGACGGAGCTGCTATATCAGTAAATACTCCAGAATCATTCCTGTATATGGTAAAAGAACCGTAGGTCGTATTTCCTTCGCGCTGTTCTCCAAGTGTGACAATATCAAGATCACCGTCTCTGTCATAATCACCCCACTTTCCACAACCGTTTTTCACTCCCACTAAATTTGCTTCTATATCAGTAAAGTAACCTGAATCATTACGATAAATCCTTGATATATAGGTTGTCGAATTAGTTATTCCTGTAATCAAAATATCCAGATCGCCATCATTGTCATAATCTCCAAGATCTATAGAGCCTGAATAATACCCAGAAATTCCAGAGTTCACTGGTGTAAAAATTCCCCCATTGTTATCATATACAATTACTGAATCACTATATGATACAACTACATCCAGATCATTATCATTATCAATATCACCCCAACATGAAGTAGCAAAACTATTTATAAATCCAGCTCCAGCAGGTGTAAAAGTAACAGCTTCTGTTTTAAATGCCCAGGTGTTTTCATCTCTTATTCCGCTGAAATACACACTGTCTTCTGACATAAAAGCGGTACTGTCAATAAGAACATAATAATTTGTATTTAATTCGAAGTTACTAATTGGATCGATTGTAACTATTGAATCAATAATAGTACTAGAACTTACTGCTATAGTTTCGAATATCGAATCATCCAATGCTTTATAAATTTCAATATTACCTTCTCCTTCAATAACATTTCTATCAAATGACATTTGAAGATTAATTTGGGGATTTATATTTAAAGAATTATTGGAAGGTGTTAAGCTTTGAAATGTTGGGATAAATATAGATGAAGCTACCCAGTCAGAATCATCCATACTAACTAAGGTACCATCATTATTACCGGCGCTATCTCCTGCAACTGATCCAGAACCTTCATTCAAATTATAATAAGCAACTAACCCGGATTCGTTTCCGATTAGAGTATTATCCATATTTTCCTGAATTTCCTGCTCGGTTCTTATCGTATTCCAGATTCGAACTTCATCCATTTGACCTTGAAATAGAGCCCCAGAGCTTATACCTAGCATTAAATTCAGTGTAGTATTTTGATTAACTGGTACTTGACCAAGGCTGTGCTCAACACCATTTAAATAAAAAAGAACATTATCCGTTTTATAAACAATTACTATATGGTACCATTCATCAGCTGTAAGTGACACACCGGGATTCCATCCTGCTGTACCGTAACCGATTAGCAGTTGATCAGAATCAGGCGCTATCCATATACCTCTATCCCAACCACCATCATCTGTGCTAAGAATTCCCTGATGGCTTGGGTAAAACAATCTGGTAGGTTTTATCCATGCTTCCCAGGTTGTGTTAGCTAAAGCAGTAGGTTGTAGATCTAATGGTGTTTGCACATAATCATCCACTCCGTCAAATTCCAAGCAGGTATTTTGTGCGCTTAATGGTAAAAGTAATGCAGCAAAAACGAATGCAACAGTGATCATTTTTTTCAAACATAACATAATTTACCCTCAAAAGTAATTGTTAGCAGTTCTTCATTCATGAAATAACACGATCCGTCTCAAAGGCAAATGCAAAAGAAAAATATGACTTAAGATGCATTAAGGTACATGATAACTACGAATTAGGCAATCAAAAAGCCCGAAGTATTTCGGGCTTTTTGTCTGTTTGAATGTTACTTATGACGCACTATTTTTCAACTATTTGAATGGATTACCATATTTGTTAATATAAGCAAACTCTGACAATTCTTTACGTGGTGGACGATTCTCTTCTGATTCGATTTTTTCCTTATCAAAAATGTTCTTATAATTTTCATTATGCTTACCTACGACTATAATGTTGATCAAATTCATTTCTGAAGGAATATTTAAGAGTTCTTTAGCTTTCTCATAATCGTAACCGGCTATAGGATGCGCTACCAATCCCAATTCTGTTGCACGTAGCATCATAAATCCACTGGCAATACCGGTATCAAACAGATAATACTCCCTGCCATCTTTCATTTTGCAGTCAAGAGATACTTCGGATACAACAGCTATGATCAGTGATGAGTCATTGACCCAACTGTTCCCATCTGGAATTACGGATTGAAATTCCTTTAGACTGTCTTGATCAGATATAAAAACATATCGCCAGGGTTGTTTATTAAAACATGACGGTGCAAGTTGTGCTGCTTTAGCTAGTTCTGTGATAATTTCATTGGTTGGATCAAATGGTGTCAGAGCCCTGAAAGCTCTTCTTGAATTTAATGCATCTATAACTTTCATGATGTACTCCTTATTTTTTATACTATAAGTTAAGTACTAATTTCTTTATACCATATGACAATAAGCGGTAAAACAAACTAAATTGAAACAAAAAACCCGATAAAACTATCGGGCTTTTTTAATTATTAAATGAAAGCATTTTTATTTTATATCTACTTAGCTCCATCCACAGCAACAACATAATAGAAAGTTTTACTTTCAGTTATTTCAATAACCCATGTTTCACCTACTGGTGCTGTTACTTCTTCAACGAATGTACCGTAAGGATCATCTGAGGAATATACTTTGTAACCCGTTGCTCCTATTACTTCATCCCAACTTATATTTACTTCCGTTCCGATAATCTCAATGACAACATTTTGCGGAATATCTGGAACAACCTCAACTCCACCATCAGTTATTGTCCAAAAATCTGTCGAAATTATATTTGCCCTGGCTACTGCAGCGGCACCGGGTAAGTATTGACTGCTTCCACCGCTAAAAATCACATTGTCTTGTAATTCTAAGGCATCCCAACCTATTAACAGGCTGCTATAATTTGCTGTGGAAAGAGTTACGCCATAAAACATATCTTCCATATTTATTACACTGCTCACATCCCAGCTACCAATATTTTGATCAAATGCACTCGCGAATCCAAACATACCGGACATATTTGTTACACTACTTACAGTCCAGCTGCTAATATCCTGATTAAATGAACTCGCGCCATAAAACATACTGTTCATATCTATTACACTGCTGACATTCCAACCACCAATATCCTGATTGAATGAACTCGCGTATCCAAACATAATGTACATACTTGTTACACTGCTCACATCCCAACTGCTAATATCCTGATTAAATGAACTCGCACCCAAAAACATACCGGTCAGATCGGTGATCGCAGCAGGAAGATATGAAGGAACCTCCGTAAGATTGGAAGTGTTCTGAAAAGCACCGGCAAGACTTGTGAGACCTATATCTCCAAAGCTGGTTGCCCTAGTAAGCTTAGCGGCATTATCATAACCCGGTTCATTACCAAATAGTGTGAGATTTCCGCCTATGCTAACCGTGTAAATTCCCTCCGATGCATAAGTATGATCCTGATCCCCTGCCGTTGTATATGCATCACTAGAACCGCCGTCGCCCCAATCTACTGTAACATTAACTGTTCCATTCAGAGGCAGGGTAACGGTTGTCCCGATTTCGAGGTTTGTGTTGAATTCAAGGGTCATTGGAGGTAAGAATCCTGTTCCGTTAATAGTCAAATTATACGGATTTTCAGTGACATCATTATTGACAATAGAAATGTCCGCTGTTTTAACTCCGGTTAATGTTGGCGAAAACCTGATTATGAATGTTGTATATTCAGAAGGCAGCACAGTTGAAGCAGGCTGCTGCTGAATAGTGAACTGGTCTGCATTGGTTCCGCTAATTGTTATCGGAGTCGTGAGCGTCAGGTTACCGCCGCCTGTATTTTCAATAGTAAAGGTTAGATCCGTATCTGTGCCTGTTGCGTAAGAGCCAAAATCATGGCTCCCATTATCGGTAATAGGTGTGGTTCCCTGTTTGAGATCCATTTCCGGTGCAGCAGGATCATAAACTCCACCATCAGTTATTATCCAGTTATCTGTCGAAATTATATTTGCCCGAGCAGTTACAGCAGCGCCCGAGCTGAATTTACTATTTCCACCGCAAAAAGTTACACTGTCTTGTAATTCTAAGGCATCCCAACCTATTAACAGGCTGCTATAATTTTCTGTTGAAAGAGTTACTCCATTAAACATACCGGACATATCTGTTACACTGCTCACATCCCAGCTGCCAATATCCTGGTTGAATGCACTCGCGTTAAAAAACATAGAATCAGCTAAGGTTACGCTGCTAACATCCCAAACGCCAATATCCTGGTTGAATGCACTCGCGTTAAAAAACATAGCGTACATATTTGTTACACTGCTTACTGTCCAGTTGCCGATATTCTGATTGAATGCACTCGCGCCTGCAAACATACCAGACATATTTGTTACACTGCTTAATGATGAGCCCGTACGTTCCCAGCTTCCAATATCCTGATTGAATGCACTGGCGTATGCAAACATACCCTGCATATCTGTTACACTGCTCACATCCCAATTATTAATAGTCGAACTCCCACCGTTATTGAATGCAATCGCAAAACCAAACATAGCGTACATACTTGTAACACTGCTCACATCCCAGCTGTCAATATCCTGATTGAATGCACTGGCGTACGCAAACATACCCTGCATATCTGTTACACTGCTGACATTCCAGTTATTGATAGCCGAACTCCCACCGTTATTAAATGCTTCCGCGTGATGAAACATATCGGACATATTTGTTACACTGCTTAATGATGAGCCCGTACGTTCCCAACTTCCGATATCCTGATTGAAAGCAAGCGCGTAAGAAAACATTGCGCCCATATCTGTTACACTGCTCACATTCCAGCTGTCAATATCCTGATTGAATGAATTCGCGCTTCCAAACATAGCATACATATTCGTTACACTGCTCACATTCCAGCTGCTAATATCCTGATTGAATGAATTCGTGCTTGCAAACATAGCCTGCATATCTGTTACATTGCTCACATCCCAGCTATTTAGATTAGTAATACTTGCCTGCTGTATGCCGTAAAATGCCCAGGAAAGATCTGTGATGCCAGGGGGAAGCGTGATGGGAACCTCCATAAGATGATCAAGGCCCCAAAAAGCGCCGGTAAGACTTGTGAGACCAATATCTCCAAAGCTGGTTACTTTAGTAAGATTATAACTAGTACCACCAGATAAACCATTACCAAATTGTGTGAGTGTTCCGCTTATGCTGACCGTGTAGGTCCCCTCCGGTGAATAATTATGGCTCGCATTTCCTGCGGTTGTATATACATTTGTAGGGCCGCCGTCTCCCCAATCTACGGTAACATCAACAGTTCCATTCAGAGGCAGGGTAACGGTCGTGTAGCTGAAGTTTGTATTGTATTCAAGGGTCATTTGCGCCATCAAACCTGTGCTGAACGACATTAACATTATTAACATCATTCCGAGTACTAATTTTGTGTTTTTCATCTATATCCCCTAGTAAATTTTAAACTTCTCTACTATTAGACATTGCAATAATGATGCCAAGTATTATCAGGCTTAAAATTTAAAGGAATAAAACTTTGAAAGTACTATAAGTATTTTAGCAGTACTATTATTATGGGTAAAAGGTAAAAGTTTGGTTGGTTTATTTAAAATATATTAAAATTCCGTAAAATCAATATCAATTACAGGCAGATCATTTTCAATTCGATTCTTGATTTTCACTTTACATTATGATCTGAAAAAAGCGATCTCAATCGTTTCTTAATACCAAAAGACATGAATATCGAAAATAGAGTTGATGCTATAATAAATCCTATGTATTCTATTACAAGATCTTTAGAAAACAAACTTTGAAAGAAATTATCGTAGCTATTCATTTCAAAAATATTACCAAGCACTTTATAAACAAATCCACCAATTGAAAAAGCAATTATATTCCTGATAAAGAGTGAATTTTTCCCTTTAAGATTTGTCCAAAGAGCAAGATCTCTATCATGTCTGTCTTTTTTATTGATTGTTATAGCCAAGTAAACGATACTTCCAAAAAGAACACCGACTAAACCACTTATTGCAGTTTTAATAATATCTTTTAGAACTTCTTTTTCGAGTATTAAATTAAGATCTAATCCTTGATTACGTATGGATTGAGTCAGAAAGTAATAAACAATCACAGATATTATTAACCCTGAGAATAAATACCGTGCAAATATTAGATATTTTAGATCTTTGATTTTTTTCCACATAGGTTTTAATCCTCTTTTTTATTTTTCAAATTACAGGAATTCGATCCATTCAAGCTCACCGCATAATTGATCTTTCGATCTGTGGGAAGTATGAGTTAAACGCAGAACGAACTCTTTGTTATCTATTGTATAGTCGTAAACATAATTTTCAAAACCACCGATAAGATTCAGATCAGATAAGCTTGTATTAAAGAATCCTGCTGCCTGAGATAAAACTTCGTCGGTTCTGAGATCATCTATATATTTTTCCATTTATTGCTTCCTTTTTTTACAGTAAGTCAAATCTATTTCCAGACTCTCTCTTCAGGAACCCATTTAAGATCCTGTTTAGTTGAATTTACTACCGGGATGATAAATTGCTTTATATTAGCTATTATTTTATTAAATGATTCTGGTATATCATCTTGCTTTATTTTATTCCGGAATGCTTTCCATTGTATTTGTTTTAGATCAGGGAATTCCTTTGAGAAAGCAATTATATCAATATCGAGCTCAGTCTTTCTGTGCTCGAATGTTCTTTTAACTGCTTCAGATAATTTTTGAATATCAAAATTGAAATTATGTGATAGTATCCATATATCATAAAAATCTTTCATTCTGCTGTTCTGATTTCCAAGCTGAACCATTGCTTCAAATTTTTCTGCAATCACACTTTCTTTTGTATAGCTTCTAATGTTTGGATTAGAAAAATTCAAAATAACCGGAAATTCTACAGAATCTGATATTTTTGGTACGAGCTATATTTTTTAGTCTTTCTCTTACAGAAAAAGCCATATTCTTTATTTGTTTCATATTACCGCTTCCAGATAAGGCTGCATTATTTTATCCACTCTACATATCTTTGCATATTTTGAAATTTGAGTCAGGTTCATTCTACCTCTCTGTCTATAGAACTTAAGAGCTTCAATAGCAACATCAAGACCGATCTTGTTTCTGTACCGGAAAGAATCAACAAGTGTTTTTTCAGGATCATAAACTTTTACGGTAATTCCATCTATTACATGTTCCACTATACCTGAACTGTAGATCTCTGATTTTAGATGATAAACTTTTACAGGGGGATAATCTATCGAAGGGGCACGAGACTTAACCGGAACTGCAATTGAAACTTCATGAGGTATCTGTGTTGTCATATCATGGAATGATAGGGCTGAAATAAGAAATATTACTGCTCTGGGAACTCTGTAACACACGGTTTGAATATCCGGCGAACTGAGGGATGGTATTGATCTTAGCCTGTAAATACCTCTAGCTACGAGTTCTATTACACCTTTATCCCTTAGAGAATACAGCTTATAACGACTGATACCGAGCTTTATAGCCTGAGCCATTCTGAGCTGACCTCCATTCTTTTTAAATATTTTTACTGCATCAATTTTCATATTATCATACATTTCGTTAGTAATCACCTACAATCATATACAATATGTCTGATTTTAGAATGAAAGTCAAGATTTATTTTTTTATATATCGCGATACTTTCAGACAAATATGCACAACTTATGTGCAACTATTTACGTTTTGTCTGAATACCATATTAGATCTTTTCATATGCTATTTCTTTTTTATTACCGGAAGATAGTACAAACGATTTAATTTTATTTTTTTGATTGAAAGTTAATCTTATACTTGTTCCAGCACAAACAAAAGTATTTTTATCAATAAATTTGAGAATTTGATCCATGTTTCCATTACGTATATACACTAATTTGGAATCTTTCAATAGAATTTTTCTAGCTTTTTTATCTTCTACAGCTTGGTATTCTCCACAAAACATATTCAATTCTGAGGAATTAAGCTCTTTACAATTTTTCTTTGGGATTTCCTCACCATCTTTAAAATATCTATAAGCACTAATTATTTTGATCGATCTTACTATTTTATTCTCATCCCTTATGAACTTAAACTTAATAGGAAAACCTTCAAACTCAAAAACATCATTATCGACTGGAATTAGTTTTAAATTTGGCCAAAAAGAATCTATGCACAATCTTTTATTGTTGATGTGTATCTTAATACCCAGATATTCTCCACAATATTCTTCAAAGGATGTATCAAATAATTTTTCTTCAACCTGTTTTAATTCTAAAAAGTCCAAAATTTGCTTTCGATATTGATCCCACTCTAATTTTGAGTTTTCTATTAATAGTTTTTTAATATCCATTTCAGGAAATAATTTTAATGCAAGATCAGATATCTCCTGCATTATTCCCAGTAAAGCTTTTTTCCCTTTTAAATTTCTTTTTTTGGAAATAATACTTCCATCATATGCATTTATGTAGGAATTACCCCATGCTTTTCCTCTTATTGTACAAATGTTATCAATAGATTTCTCTACATCGTTCTGGTAAAGTAATATGTATACAGAGTTTAGTGGTTTGAGAATTGAACAGACTTTTTCAAACATCCTATTAGAAAATATTCTATCCTGATTTTGATCTAACAGGATATCTCTTCCTAGTATCTCTTTAAATAAAGATGAATCAATGATATAAGTATATTCATCTTTTAATATCTGATCAATAAATTTTTGTAGATGATCGGGGTAGGCACTTTCAAATTCATCCAAGAATGTTTCCAATTTAAATTCTTTAACATGATATTCCAGAGGATGATCATCAATTGTTTCATATATCCATTTAACTTTTATATCATTTAGCTCCATTTGTCTTGCTAAGAAGTGAGCTATTGTTGATTTTCCTGAACCCGGAAGGCCGTCAACTAAAATTAATTTTGTATTTATCATTATTCCTCATTTATTCTAAAGATTACTTCCTTAATTCTCTGTATTAACATTCATATTCAACAATTCACCTGCATAATATAGTGGTATATGGATTTTTATTTTATTTGTACTTGAAAAGTTCTTACCGCTAAGTAAAAAGGCTTTATGAGGATCATATTTGATGATGTACTGTTGCAAACTTTTAGCTTTTGTTCTAGTGCCTGATTTTACTTCAACAGGGAATATATTATTGTCTTTAATTATGAGGAATTCGATTTCAGAGTTTCTCTCAGTCCAGCTGTAAAGTTGCGAATCATTTGAATTGAGGAGTTCCATCGCAGCAAAGTTTTCCATGAAATAACCTTTATTCATTCCATAATTATCTAAGATTATTGCAGAAGGTGGAAGAACGAGCATAGCTCCAAGTAATCCTATATCACTATAATGCAATTTAAATATATTGTCCTTACAAAATGCTTTCAATGGAAGTTCAGCTCTGTTGCAAATATGTACTTTGAGGATTAGTTCAGCATTCACTAGCCATTCTATTGGACCACTTAACTGAGAATAACTTTTTTTCCCTTTAATTACATCTTTAAAACGGAATCGCTTGGTTGAATCATCAACATTTTCGGCTAACTGAATAGAAATATTCTGATAAACCGTAGAAATATTAAGAGAATTATTCTTACCTGCATGTTTACTAAAATCAGCCTGAAACGAAGTTATAAGGTCAGCTTGTTTCTTACGTATTGTGTTGAATAATCCAGGGTTATTTTCTTTGTTCTGAATAAAATAGCTGACTATTTCAGGCATCCCTCCTGTTATAAGATATTCTCTGAGTGTATCCATCAGCTTTAAATGGATTGGTTCCGAAATTGTCTTACTTTTCAAGGAATCTGCGTATGATTCATAAAGGAGTTTATTACCGTAGTTCATAAGGAACTCTTTAAAGTTCAAAGGTCGAAGATTGAAATATTCAACTTTTCCCACCGGGTATGATTCTTCAGACAAAATTATTCCGAGCAGAGAACCAGCAGCACAGATCGCAAGCTGAGGTAGTTCATCATAGAAATATTTTAGTGCTGTTAAAGCTTTTGGGATATTCTGAACTTCATCAAATATTAAAAGATCGTTGTCAATATCTATTTCTCTGTTGGCAATAAGCGATAGATTTCTAAGAATTGTTTGAGGATCAATATCGGATTCAAAAACCGGGATCCATTTGTTCTTTTCTCTTTCGAAATCAAAATAGTGAAAGTTCTTAAAATGTTTTTTGCCGAATTCTTTCATCAGCCATGTTTTACCTACCTGTCTTGCACCTTTGATTACTAAAGGTTTTCTATCTTTCCTGTTTTTCCATTTTACAAGATAATCTATAGCAGATCGGTTCATAATATACCTCAAGTCAGATTTTATACAGGATTAATATAAACATAATCAAGACTTTTTGCAACGAAAAACAATTACCAGTCAAGACTTTTTGCAACGAATAATTCTATCTTTAGATGATTTCAAATGGATGGGGTAGGTCATTTTTTCCTCTTCCTTCTGATTGCTATCCCTTGTTTCGAGTTACTTCTCTTTAATTTTTTGCCCAATACAGTAATAATATGACTTAAAAAAGAATTCCTCCTTTTTTACACCTGTTAATCCCTTTTTCATCATAGAATATATTTCTTTACTATTTTGATGACCTTCATGAGTTCCACCAAATTTTTTAGCAAGATATATAGTCAAAGGATTAAAACAAGCTAACCAACCGGATGCTAACTGCATATCACCTATAATAATTTCACCGTTTTCCTTAACATTAGAAAGTAAATTATTGTATGCTAATTTATACTCTGGAATTATTGATAATCCCAAGGTACATACACCAACATCATATTTTTCACCAAGTTTATCTTCATATTTTGTAATATCAGATTCTATTAATTCTATATTTTCCCATTTTTCTTTTTCAATCTTTTCCTTTGCTGCTTTTAACATTTCAGAGGAAAAATCAACTCCGATTATTTTACCTTCTGAACCAATCTTCTGTAAAATATGAGTGAAATCCAAACCTGTTCCACAGCAAAATACTAAAACATGATTCCCCTTTTTTAATGATGATTCGTTAAATGCTTTCTTTTTCCAATGTGCAAAGAAAGGAGGTAAAGAAAAATCATATCTTTCAGCTACTTTCCCGGAATAAATGCTCTTTATTTTCTTTGATTCTAAACTCATTTTCAACACTCTAAAGCATATCGTTTGTAACTGAAGTAAAGAATTCTTCTGACCAGAGATCCAGTGTTCTTCTGTCTTTTATGAACGGTTCTACATCTTTTTTTAAATTCTTGAAATCCATTTTTACAAACTTTTCTGTTAACAGGTACTTTAATTTTTCTTTTGTTATTATCTGATTAGAGTCAAGATGTCCCGTTTGTATCATTCTTTCGGAAAGGTGAACAAAGTTAGGTTTAATATTTTGTGTAAGATACCATAAATAATCATACAGATCCCTACCCTTTGATCTTCCTCCTCCCCAATTTCTGCATAATACGGCATGCAGTTTTCCTGAGAATAATGAGGGTTTGTCAAATAGCCTGACTGAATAAGGAACAGGTGTAAGTTGATATTTTACTTCATAATCTGCTCTCTTTGGCGGATCGGTATCAATTTCCAGTTTGATCTTTAATTTTTCATTCCTGTGTAGTTTTTCAATCCCAGTGATTTCAGAATTAATATTCATTATCTGTAATTTTGTACCGCCTTTAATAAAAGCTGATTCAATTGCAGAATCAAAAGATTTTTCTTTTTTTTCTACAGTCATATTAAAACCAAAAGCTTTTAGTTCGTTATTTATCGCTTCACAACATGGTGTGATATCAAAATTTTTATCCGTTTCAAGTAATGACAGGTCAATATCTTCAGAAAATCTGTCTAAGCCATGAAAGATCCTTAAGGCAGAACCTCCGTAAAAAGCAGCTTTCTTAAAAAAATCTATTCTGTGTAATCCTAAGAGTGCGATCTCCTGTATTATCTCTTTAAGTGCATTTTTATAATTATCTGTTGTAATACAATTATATTTTTTTAGCATCTGTGTAACAGCACTCTGCATCATTTTCTCCTTTTCTTAAGGTAGTTGTACATTTTATCAATAATTATCCTTTTATACATAGGTGCCAGTATTTTCAGGTCAGTGATCTTCAGCTTAAGAAATTCTTCTTCGTCAAGTCTTAAATTCTCGAATAAGACATCTTCAATATCTGAATTTCTTTTAAAGTTTTTAATTTTGTAAAGCACATCACAGAGAGCTTTTTCTTTTGTTGCTATAAGAAAAGGTTCTCCGTTTTCCATTAGCCTGTCAATTCCGTAAAAATATAATTCAGGATTTATGTATTTATAAATAAAAGAACCGGCAGGAGTATCAAATTTTCTGTCTTTATTTTTATTGAATACTGCCGATGTAACAAGTTCTGCCCGTTCAGGTATCATACCGTAAAAAGAAAGAGCATATTCAAATGAAATATATGAAGGACCGAAGATCACATTTGCAAGAGTTTTAAGGTTGTAATTTCCACCTTTTATATAAAGTCCCCGCCTGATTCTTGTAAATTCACCTGCTTTAACAAGTGATGTCAATTTTGATTTGGGTGAAGCATAGTTTTTTAGTTCACTCATCAGATATAAAGTATCATAATACATATTTAATTTTCTCCGGTTAATACGAACATACTATACTTTTCGAAGAAAGTCAAACATTGCTTATTCTTTACCTTCTACAATTCCTCAATCTTGATCTAATTCATCTTGAGTACCAAAAGAAAATGAGAAAGTGTCAGCAGTGCTGACACATCTTTTAGGTGATAATACAAAACAATTACTACCTGCTTCATTTCTAAACCTCTCGAATTCGATAGGTTTAAAATTTGGATTATGTAATTTTTCCCATAAACCTAAGAATTCCAGTGTTGAACGATTTCTGATGAAACAATCCTTCAGTATTAGACACATCTGTACTTCTCATTTTACCATCAGAAGACTTGATTTTCAACTGTCCCAAGATCTGGGACACTTCATTTCCTTCAACTTGAAGTTTTGTCTTTAAAGCATTCCAATATTTTCTTGGTCTTGGGCTGTCTGTCAATACTTCAACAACATCAATAATTGAAAAATACCATTCATTATTGTGCCAAGTTTTACGGATTTTCTTGTTTTGAAATACTGCGATTCTATTTTCTTTTTTCATCTTTTTCCTCCTAAATTTTAGTGTCTTTTAGGAAGATACAAAGACCAAAGTGTCAAATAATGACCTTTTGCTAAAAACAGTCAAAAATAATTGATTTTAATTTTCAATTGTCCATTGTCAACTGTCAATTGCATTCTAGATATTTATTTTTGGAATGTTTCGGTTGCACTTGACTTGCAGAATAATGGGATCTGATCATTTCCTGTAACAAAAAAAATTACTATTATAGTGTAATGATTTTCTTATTGTCTTTCAACAGTTTTGTAAGGAGTTTTCCCCAATACTTAACTTCAATACCTAATTTTTCAATTTCTTCTGTTACTCCCAATTGATCAGAACATCCTTTGCAGGCAGAAACTTTAACTCCATCTTTTAGCATTTGTAATATTTGAGCCTGAATTTTCTTGTCACTTGCTACAAATTTAGTTGAACCTCCCCATATTATTACAGTTACTTGATCCCACCAATTATTTAGGACCGCATTGTGCGCATACATACACACCATTTTCTCTGAAGTAATTGGATTATCGTTTGTCCATAGAATAAATAATTCTTCTTTCATAATTCTTCTCCTATTTTTTCTTCTCCACTGCTTTAAAAGCGCTACATTTGAATTTTTAATTCCTCTATCTTAATTCTTTAACCGTTTTATAGCTTCAATTTTTTCTTTTACATCTTTATTATCAGGAGACAATTCTATACATTTTTCATAATTGATCAATGCATCATCCAATTTACTTATTTCTGAATAAGATCGACCTAAATTTGAATATAATTCAGGATCTTCCGGATATAATTCAGTCATAAATTCGTAAACCAAAACAGCTGTTTCAAAATCCTTATTTTCAATCCATTTACTGCTTGATATATTTAAATTCTCTTTAAATATGTTTATTTTAGCAACCTTTTTTATAAAGCTTTTCAGATTTGAAAATTTTTGAGGATCTGTTACTATATATTTTATTCCCAATGAGTCAATTTTAGATAATGTATTATTGTATGATCTATAAAATTCTTGTCCTTTATTGTTATCAGGAAATAGTTCAGGTATAATAAGAGTATGATTTTCTTTTGCCAACTCATCCTTAATATTTATTTTTACTACATTTCCATAATTGTGATTAAAATATAGATAGATGATCCCTTCATTTAAGTCATAAACGGTAGAATAAAGAGTTCCTCCTCCCCAATCAGTTTCTTGATGTAAACTATCTAAAAGCGATGCGCAGAAGCTAATACTTGTATCTTGTTTTTCCTCAATTAATTTTCTGCCCTTTTGATAAAATTTTATTGTTACATCATTTAAATCAGCGTATTGCGATGGGTAAAAATTTGATATTATATCATATAATTTATTTTTAATCACTATAGAATCACCTTCTACGATTAATTGTTTACCCGATTTATCAACAAAGTAGTACATTGCTTTTTCCATACCTCGTAGATCTATCTGAGAGAAGTAATTCTTTACATCATCTACAGTTGAACAAGTTTGCATAACATATCGCAAAAAATCCTCCTGTTCTGGTGATTTTTTATCTGCATAATTGTTTATTTCTAAATAAGGCATTGCGAAGCCATCAAAAACTAAACCTTTTTCATTAATCGCTCCCTGAGGCCATAAATCATCAAAACCTACATATGTAACACCATGATTTTTTTCATCTCCTTTTTCAAACCATATCCTGGAGTTTTGATTCCAATAATCTTCATTATTGCCAACCATTACTTTTCCATTTTCCTGTATCATGAACATACTACATCCAAATGCAGAGGTCGTTAATAAGAAAATAACTGATATTATTAAAAAAAATAAAGATTTGATTTTCATTTGTTTACCCCCATTTTTATTAGTTTTTGGCTTCGCTAAATTCTCCCCATCCTACAATTCCTCAATCTTAATTCTATAATCATCCTCAGAATGTGAGTGTTCATATCCAAGTTTTTTATTGATCTTATTCATTCCTACATTTCTACTGCTTGTACTTGTAACAATTTTGGTCATTGTAGGGAAATCATTATATAATTTCTTTATCATTTCAGCTTTTAACCAGAGAGCAATACCTTTGTTTCTATATTCTTTTGCGACACCGGTTACATGCTGTCTTATATATGGTATTTCATTTCTAACTATCGCTACCATTGAATATGCTTTAACCTTTCCATCTTTTGAAAATAGCATAGCATTATACATGCTTATATTCTTTTCTCTCTTCTTCAGATTCGATTTCTTAATATAATCAAGGCTAAGTTTTTCCACTTTATCATTTGTATATGTTTCAACTATTTCCTCTGCGATAACGTGTGCTATATCCAACCATGCTTGTAAATGTTCATCGGATACTTCATCTTCTACAGTGTCATAGATATACAGATCCAAATCTTTTTTCAGATCTGATTTCGATTCGCAAATATCATCCATTTTAACTAAATCGATCTTCTCTTTTTGTAGATAATAAGCTTCTTTTGAGTAAATAAGTTTTGCACCTATTTTTTTAAAGAAATCCTTCCCTATATCATTAGTTGGAGATCCAACAAGATCAACACTAACATCATCATAATTTTTAACGAGTTCTGAGATCAATTCTATCATTTCATTTGAACAGCTTTTTAATTCTGAATTTATAGATACCTGAAGCTCTTTAGGATTCCAACCTCTCAAATGAATAACTGCGATGATCTGATCATCTTCTGTAACAAAAGAAAATGAAAAATTCTCTCTTATACATGCAAATTCAATCATTTCTTCTTTGAATTTTTCTAAACTCTTATCTGTAGAGTTTAACTTATTCGTAAAAGCGTTAAAATCTTTCCATAAAGAGTCATTGATTTCAGGTGCTTTGTATGTGGTGAGTTTTAGCATGGTATAGGATGTCCTTTCTGCAATAATAGCTTAAGTCATCTTCGAAGTATATAATTTACTTATCATTTCCAGAACTTACAAGATTTATTTGACAATTTTATTCTTTTAATTCCGCTTTTATTTCTTTAATTGTTGGCAATGTTGATTTCAGTTCCTTTGGTAGCTTTTTAGTTATAATATATTCACTCACACTTTTGCATTTGGTTATTATAGCAATATTGTGTCCCCATGGTATTTGTGTAATCAGTTGTTGCGAAAATGTATTTTCTAATTGGCTAGCAACCTGTTGGCTTTTTTGATTTTCTAATTGGTCAACAGCCTGTTGGCTTTTTTGATTTTTATTTGGTGCAACAAGCTGTTGCACTATTTCATTTTCTAATTCCCTTATAAAAAAATAAAAACCATCTTTTGATGTATAATATATTACGTTCTGAAAAACCTTTTATATTTGGAATGTTTCGGTTACACTTAACTTACAAGATTTATTTGACAATTGTATTTATTTCATTATTCAAGCAAAAGGTCACTATTTGACACTTTGCTATACTTATATTCATGTAATACGAATAAAAATGAAAATCAGTCCGTTACTGACGGACGAATTTGTAATAATAAGAAGGAGTGAAGTATGAATAATAAATTAAATTTTGAGATTCAATTCATTGAAATATCTCAATTCATTAACAAAGCAAAAGAAAATGCTTATAGAAATATAAATACTGAACTTATCAAGCTTTATTGGCGAATTGGAAATTATATATCAGTAAAATTATCTAATTCAGAATGGGGAACTTCTATTGTTGATAAGCTTGCTGAATTTATACAAAATAAACATCCTGAGATGAAAGGATTTGGTCGTAGAGGTCTTTATCGTATGAAGCAATTTTACGATACTTATAAAGACAATGAGAAAGTGTCAGCAGTGCTGACACAAATTACATGGACTAACCATTTAATGATTTTATCCAAGGCTAAATCCATAGAAGAAAAAGAATTCTATTTATTTCTATCATCAACGGAGAGATATTCTTCAAGAGAGTTGGAAAGACAGTTTAAAAGTGGATTCTATGAAAGGTATATGATATCCAATGAAAAAGTGTCAGCACTGCCGACACAAATCGACAACGAGATATTTTCAAAATTCAAAGATACTTATGTTATGGAATTTTTACAGTTACCTGAAATCTATGAGGAGAAAGACTTGCAAAGATCTATTATTCAGAATATGAAGAAATTTATTCTGGAGTTTGGTCGAGATTTTACGTTTGTGGGTGAGGAATACAAGGTTCAAGTAGGTAATTCTGATTATTATATTGACCTATTGTTTTACCATCGAGAATTGCAATGTCTTGTTGCTGTAGAATTAAAGACAATTGATTTTCAACCGGAACATCTTGGGAAAATGAATTTTTATCTTGAAGCTTTAGACAGAAAATATAAGAAATCTTATGAAAATCCAAGTGTAGGTATAATTATTTGTAAAGGTAAAAATGATGAAGTTGTTGAATTTGCTTTGAGCAGAAATATTTCACCTACAATGATCGCTAAATATGAAACGAGTTTAATCGATAAAAAAGCGCTTGAATTTAAACTGCATGAATTATATAGTTTAATTGAAAAAGGATCAGAATCAGACAATATTGGGTAAGTAAATAGAATAGTTAAAGCCTTCCCCTACGGTTCTTGGTGTTCTTTCACATCATTGGTCGAACACATCATGTAATTCTTAATGAATTACTGCAATGATTCAATCATTTCTTCTTTGAATTTCTCTAAAATCTTATCTGTAGAGTTTGATTTATTCGTAAAAGCATTAAATTCTTTCCATAAAAAGTCATTGATTTCGGGTGCTTTGTATGTGGTGAGATTTAGCATAGGTATAGGATGTCCTTTCTACAATAATAGCTTAAGTCATCTTCGAAGTATATAATTTACTTATCATTTCCAGAACTTACAAGATTTATTTGACAATTTAATTCTTTTCATTAGTTGAGCAAAAGGTCACTATTTGACACTTTGCTATACTTATATTCAGGTAATAGGTATAAAAATTAAAAGGAGGAACCTGTGAAGAATGAAATAATCGTATATCAAGCTAATAATCTTTCAACTCGATTGGAAGTTCTAATAGAGGAAGAAACAGTTTGGCTTACACAGGCACAAATGGCAGATTTATTCCATACAACACGGAATAATGTAACCCTTCATATTTCAAATGTTTTTAAGGAAAATGAACTTGATACGATTTCAGTATGTAAGCATTCCTTACTAACTGCTTCTGATGGAAAAAAATATAAAACAAAGCTTTATAATCTTGATGTAATTATTTCTATTGGGTATAGGGTTAAGTCAATTCGTGGCACACAATTCCGCATTTGGGCTAATAAAGTACTAAAAGATTATATGTTGAAGGGTTATGCTGTTAATCATCGTATGGACAGGATTGAGAGTGATGTACATTATTTGAAAGAAAAAGTTAATGAATTTGATTTGCAGATTAAAACAAATTTACCTCCAAATGAAGGTATCTTCTTCAATGGACAGGTATTCGATGCTTATGTTTTTGTAACGAACCTCATTAAAACAGCAAATAAATCTATTGTTTTGATTGATAATTATGTTGATGAAACTGTACTGACCATGTTGGAAAAACGCAAATCTGGTGTACAAGCATCAATTTATACTTCAATATTAACCGCACAAACAAAACTCGCTTTACAGAAATACAATCAACAACATCCCAAAATCGAATTGAAAATTTTTACTAGATCTCACGACAGGTTTTTAATTCTCGACAAAGAAATAGTTTACCATATCGGGGCATCACTTAAAGATCTTGGTAAAAAATGGTTCGCTTTTTCAAGAATTGAATTTGATGCAGAAGAATTGATTGAAAAATTAAATGCAACCCTTTGATATTTATTTTTGGAATGGTTTTCTCTTTTCGTATGGAACTTAGGAATGGAACTCGCTTACGGGAAGGTGTGGGAACCTTCCCCTACATTCGTGGTGTTATTTTACATCATTGGGGGAAATTTGTTTAATTTTTAATGAACTAAAGAAAATGAAAGATTCCCTCTTATTCGTGCAAATTAAATCATTTCTTCTTTGAATTTCTCTAAACTCTTATCTGTAGAGTTTAACTTATTCGTAAAAGCATTAAAATCGCTCCATAAAGAGTCGTTAATTTCAGGAGCTTTGTGAGTGGTGAGTTTTAGCATTGGTTTAATTTTTCCAAATAATTTTTAAAATACTATTTGTTAAGTCAAAATAATTATTTCTCGTGCCTCTTCTTCTATCTAATCCTTTCATAAAAGTTATCTGTATAAGAATAATGGATATTTTTACCTGCAATATTCTCGTTCAACTCCCGTATTTTCATCATAATACTCTCAGGATTCTTTGGATCTTTTGAAAAAATCAGCTGGTTGTATTTTTCTTTTAACCATTTATATTTTTCAAATACTTCTATTTTCTCAAAACTATTATCAAGACCTTCTATTATCACTTTACGTATAGCATCCAAGCTAGTAGTTAATGTTTCTATAGACATTCCAATGCTATTTCCCATTACCTGATAGTAAATCATTTGATGAAAACCAACGCATCCATCTTCAAATCTATCAATATAATAATGATATGGATATCTGTCTCCCTTTGCTTCAATAGGATAATTTAATTCCTTTATAAGTTTATCTGACAATATTATTCGAGGGTATTTTGCATTGTTGCTCTCAAGTTTCCATGCATCAATTAATCCTTGTCCAAAAACAATTCCATTATCCTTATGAATAATCTTACCAAGCGATAATCCTCCTCTAAATAATATCCCTCTTTTTACTAGATAAGCACCCATATAAGCCAAATTTGCAATAAGTGTTGAAGTCACTTCTTTTAAATCGTTATCTATTTTAACCGAAACAAAGATACTGTCTGAAAATGTTGTCGTATTTGTTTTATTGCCGATACCAAAATTTTCGGCATTTATACATTGAGAGTCTTCTGGCATATTTAATAATCCTAAATCCCACTTTTCGGGGATTTCCCAATTTTTTAGAAATTTAAGCGCAGAATACAATGATTCAACCTTACTTGGATCTTCTTCCGATTGCTTGACAAGCTCTTTAAAGCCAAGTATATCAATAAATGCTACGAGTCTATCTTCATATACTAATTTTTCATCTTCATCTTTCTTCATTGTTTATCCTTCTGATTAAATAACTGATTAGTTACCCTCTTTAGAATAAACATAACTATCAACTAATAAGCAATATTTAATATTTAGAATTTAGGATATTTAATGGAGAATTAAAGGCAAAAAATATTTTATATGTTTAAAAACTTATATGTTTGTTCTTCTATTTTATTCCAATTTCTGTCGGAAACATTTATAGTAATTCTTTTGATATCCAGTGTATCAAATATCTCATCCCTAATCTTTATGTAATCACATGAATAAACTAACGGAAACTTGGGACTCGCTTGCCAAAGAATGAGGTTATTCCATTATCTCATTTCCAGAATTATCTAACTTGAATAACCAAGGTTTTACATTTTCTGAACCAAATGAAGAAGACCAACCAGCTATAAGAAAGTTATCATTACTTAACTGTTTTACTGATAGAGCAACATCTGCACCCGTACCACCAATAATTTTATCCCACACTTTGTTGCCTTGTGAATCTGTTTTAATTATCCATGAATCTGAATATCCTAAACTATTATAACTCGTATAACCTACTAATAAATATCCTTCATCTTTTGCTTTAATCATAGAATAAGCCTTATTCCATGCTGGAACCTCATAAGTTTTATACCACTGTACATCACCATTCGTATTAATTTCTAAGAGACAAAAATACTGATCATATACTGAGGGTTTATAGCCAGCAATTACTAAGTTTTTATTTTCAAGTTGTACAACTGAATTAATATGGCAATAATTATTGGTAATCGTTTTATCCCATGTTTTATTACCTTCACTATCAGTATGAATAATCCAAAGTAATGACTCTCCAATATTACAAAGAAGTAAATAACCACCATCCGCTTTTTGAGTTACATAACTTCCTTTTTCCCAAGCTCCGGAATCATATTTATTAAACCAAATTTCATTACCATCAGAATCAATCTTCATTAAAAATGCATCTGATCCATCGGTATACTGACCTGAAACTTCTGAATACCCAGAAATTATAAAACAACTATCAGTTGTTGAAGCTATAGATATAAGTTGATCTTTCAAACCTTTGTCGACTATTTTTGTCCATAATGTATCACCGATAGTATTTATTTTAAGAATCAATCCTTCTGTATCTAAAGAATCTTTATCTGATTCACCAAGTATTATAAAATCACCATTTTCTAGTTCTAACATTGAGTTGATTCTGTCATTATAACCTCTATCATAAGACTTGAACCAATTTAAATTACCATCTTCCTTAAGATTGAAAAAACAGAAATCCTGATTATTATTCAATACATCACCACAAACAGTATATTCATTATTGGCTGTTGATAAAATAATTGTAGCTCTACCTGGTAATTCACCAATAGTTTTTGACCATGGTTTATCATCTTCTGGAGAACTGCTCTGCTCGCAAGAAATTAAGGTTAAAATCAAAATTGTTAATATTAATGTAATTTTTTTCATTTTATTCCTTTGTTTATTTTTTATTTATACCCAGTTGTGCTAAACATGTGGAAAAGCGCCATATAGCGTTTTTTCCTCATGTATCTCTAACAATTTTCAAGAATTAGCAATGTAATTTATCAAAGAAGTAATTGCAAGATTTTAAATTTAGAAATTAGAGGTTTGTCATATGTTTAAAAACTTATATGTTTGTTCTTCGATCTTATTCCAATTTCTGTTGGAAACATTTATAGAAATCCTTTTGATATCCAGTGAATCAAATATCTCATCCCTTATCTTAACGTATTCACATGAAAAAGCTAAATAACCGTTAAGTCCTGTTAAACCATTATGTTTCCCATATGGTGTATTATCAATAAAGTGATCAATTTTCT
>JAQICF010000029.1 GCA_027858795.1 Candidatus Delongbacteria bacterium
GTTTGCAGGATGACCAGTAGTTAAGTCATAAACTTCAACTTCAACATTCCATAAACTGGTCATAACTTGTGGTGTCGGTAAAGCTACTTTGTAAACTTCACCTGCAGTCGCTGTTAATATAGCACTTTCCCACAACAATGTACCGTCAGTAGGATCTCCATCCCAAAGACGCATAGTAAATGTATCATTTGCACCCCAAAGATCATCATCCCACTCATAGAATCCTGCTGCAATTGAGTCAATTGTAACTGGATAGTATAATCCAAGATCAGCTGCAGTAAATTGAACTCTTCTCTTCGCACAATCAGTATCAGCAAGTACATCGATAGTTGTTGTACAGTTTTCTGGAGTGATATATGCTGCCCAGTGAGAAGGTGTACCATAAGGCATATACCATGCTAGTTCAATATCAGTTCCGTTAAGAACACCTGTTAAATAATCAGGGTTTGGATTAGCATCAATAGTTACTGATTTAATACCAGAAACTAATGAACTTCCAGTTGGATATATAGCTTTTACAAAATACGAGTTAATTCCATCTGCAAAATTAGTATCTGACCATAATTCACTATCAGCTGTATATGGAACAGTCGCTGCAAAAGAACCGTTTCTATAAATATCATACTCATCTGGTAGATCTGTTCCACCAACAGTAGTACCACAAAGAAGATCATCAACAGCTAACTGATAACCATCAGTATACTCGTAAGCCCAACCAAATCTGTATGTACCCGCAAAGGCAGCAAGATCTATGTAAACTTCTGAGTCATAAAGGTTATTTCCTGCTTCACCAAGTTCAGAACCCAACCAAGTGAAAATATTTGTTAGGTTACCTTCTGCTTCTGCAACACTTTGCTCAGTAAAATCACCTTGGTACATATAAGCTCTGATGTTCGTATACCAACCTTCTGTTGCATTATTCTTATACCAGATCCAGAAGCTTATGAATCCTCCACCAGCAGGTATTGTAAACTCAGGAGTAAAGTTCCAACTCCAAGTTCCATTGCTATCACCAAGAGGATCTCCTGCAGTGTATGAAAGACCCGTTGCAAAATCACCACTATGAATATATTCCATGTCAGAGAAAGTATCAAAATCTAGTATACCCCATCCTCCAACACTTTCTAGGAAATAATCTCTTGACGGAGGTTTTACACCAGCAGCAGCAGACTGCTTTTGAGTCCAACCTGTCATACCTGCTTCAAAATTTTCGTCAAAGAAGATAACTCCTGTGAAAGGAACATCCCAAGTTAAATCGATATTAGTTCTTCCAACACCCTCAGCACCAAAACTCCTAACGCTAGAGAATCCAGGTAGTGAAACTACATCAATTGAGTAAGAATCTGTATTATGAGATTCTCCACCACTGTAAATAGCTCTAACAAAGTAAGAGTATAAGCCTTCGCCCAGACCATTATCTGAATATGAAGTACTTGTAGTGTTAGTTAATAATTCAAATGCACCCATACCGACATTCTTAAATACATCATAACTTAAAGCACCTGATGCTGCATTCCAAGTTAGGGATACATTTTCATTACTTACAAGCGAACCACTGAAACCAGTTGGAGCTGGCCAAGCATTAAATGTATAAGTATCAGGAACTAAAGAAATTCTTATCTGACCACCTGTATAATCTCCCTCATCACCAGCACCAGCACCAAGATCAGATGGTATTAAAGAACTAATTTGGAACCAACCGTCTGAACTACCACCCCATCCCCAATTAAAGTGATACCATGGTTCTGCATCATCAGTATAACCGTCAAGAATGAAAGAGTGAACACCACCAGCCCACCACCAAGGTCTCTTAGCATCAAGCTCAGCTTGAATATTAGCAGCATCATAAGCTGGGTCTGTTGGAGTACCAACATTTGTTAAAGATGAAGTGTAATACCAGTTACTGTTCATTGCTGCTGAAGCATCAGCCATAAAAGCACCTGATCCACCATCTGCATCATCACCGTAGCTCATATCAAATGATTGACCTACAACATAGTTTAATTCAGCCATATTCTGTAGAGCTGCTGCGTCCATGTTTACAGTTTCCCAGTATGTAGGGTAAAGACCAAATTCTATCTCAACATCATGCTCCATTACAGTGTAATCGAAATTGTAATTTGAGAAAGTTTCTGACAATGTTTGACCATCCCAAGAATAAGAATTAGATCCTGTTCCTGTTGGAGGCCACTCATGATATTTCATTAGCATTACTGCTGCAGTAGCAACACAACCTGTATAAGTCGTTGTTCCAATTGATTTGTCTGGACAAAGATCGTTCCAAGGATAACCTTGATCCCAGTGTGATCTTACCAAAGCGTCTACAACGATACCCTTAGAAGCTTTTGGAAAAATATTGTTACTCACGTTCTTCCACTCAGTTTGAGCAGCAGCATCAACATAAGCATATTTTCTTGCTACATTAACTTGCTTGTCATAAAACCCGAACCACTCTTTAAAAGCAAGTCCACCATCTTTTTCTGTAGGATCAGCTAATTGACCTGTAAAAGAATATCCTAAGATAGGTTTTAGTGCGTCTTCAGCGTTAATGATAACAAATCCATTGTCAAAATTCACGCCGTACCAAGTAATCTGGCCTTCATATTCGTGAGCAATAACACTTTGAACCATATTTCCCTTGTCGGAAATTGGTGCGTAATTCTTGTAATAGTTCTCGGCTGCATTTTGAGCTGCGTCTTGTGAAACAAACGCTGCTGAAAGCATAGCTGCAAGCACTAAAAGAGCTACGATCATTTTTTTCATCTCTCCTCCTATTTATGTTTTTGTTTCCTTACTATCCATATTATTCGACAACTTTTATTACTCTTACTTTTGTCGAATTATAAAAATAAGTGTTTTTTGTAATAATTGTCAAGCATATAATTTTTTTTTTGGTTAATATATCGACTATTATTTTAAAAGCACCATTTTGTTTACAAAGGTTTGTTCGCTAGTGGACAAAATGTAGTAATACACACCACTTACAAATTTGCTTCCATCAAAATTAATACTATGATAACCTCTTTGTAATTCAGTTTCAATCAACTTTGAGACCGTTTCTCCTTTTGAATTATATACAAAGAGTTTTACATTCCCTGCTTGTGCTGTTGTAAAATTGATTTTCGTATCAGGATTAAATGGATTCGGATAATTTTGATACAATTCAGTTGTCATTGGCAAGTACTCTTCTATACCTGAAGGATTTATTTTGACCTCATTAGAAGTTTCACTCTCATTTGTATCAAGATCGACAGCTGTGATCTTGTAATAAAAATAGCCTTCGGTATCACCACCTGCAGGATCAGTATCAACAAAAGTAGCACCCTCGCTGAAAAGAACACTTCCTATTGGTGAACCTATTACAAAATTCTCCGTGTTCCCTCTATAAATATTGTAGTAATCTATATCATTATCAACACCTTCTGCCCAGTTTAAGATAATACTCCCTTCTCCACCTCTACCTATTAGATTTAAAGGAGCTAATGGCATGTCTACAAGCACATAATCTCCTGTAATGCCGCTGATATGATAAACATCCGACTCGTCCCAAACCCAGGAAATGCCCATTTCATTACCATTGCCCAACCATGACCTTCTGTATTGAACATAGCCCGGTTCATCTAGATGATTACTTGCAACTTCATATAAAATATTAGTTCCTTCTCCTTCAGAAGTAAATCCGACGAAAATATCACCTTCTAATCCTGTCAGATCTGCCGAATAAGGTCTCAAATCAACGATAGTTAAAGCGTTAGGATCCATTAATGATGAAGTTTGCTCACAATTAATTGGAGTGATAATATCTTCTCCGGGAAATCCTCCCGCATCTGCCCAAATATGGAGGGTCATCGGAGCACTTGGACTTTCAGTGGTAACATAATTGCCAATTGTCAAACCCACCAGGTCGGATCTATAATGCCCTTTTTCCATCAAAGGACCCATTGTCATTCTTTTTGCCACAGCATAAGCAGTAGCCTGTTCTGAATTACCAATAAAATCATAGAAATCGGCAAATTGTTTACCGTTCTCATAGTATAAATAATTTCCTGAATATACTTCATAATATTTAGTTTCTGAGATGTTTGCAAAGCCAGAACTATCAACTGCTACAACTTTGTAATTGATCTTTGATCCTGGTTGTACTGCAGGAATTGTAACTGAATAAGTATCATCCGAAACCATACTGACATCTGAATATGAACTTTGTTCCATACCTTCATCAACAGTATACACGACTTTTAATTCACTCAACCCGGAGATGTCTTTAATCTCCACTTCAAAACTGTAATCTAAAAGACCCACAACGAGTTCATCTGGTCCTGAATACTTTATAAGTGGTGAAGAATAATCTTTAGTATATCCTGCTATTTTTATATCATCCAGATCCACACCGTCACCATCAACATATTGATCAGCTACAACAATAAATTTAAACTTTACACTCGATTCCGATGCTACGGCACCAATATCAACAGCATAATACTCCCATTCAGGATGATGTCCTGTGAAACTTGCCAGCTCAGTCCATGTTGCACCACTATCTAAAGTAGCTTCAATATAGAAGTAATCAAATGAATCTTCTAAGTCTATACTAGCCCAAAAGTACATTTTTCCACCCAGCAATGCTGAGAGATCAAATTCTTTAGACTGCATGTAATTCGTGGTATTGTTGTAATAATTTCCACTGGGACTGTCCGAAATTGATTTTGCCGGCGAGTAAAATGAGGTTGTTTTGTAGCCCCAGTTACCACCGATATAATTCCAATCTGCAAAAATATGATTCGTATCAAAATCATCAAAATAGACGACCGAACCTTCCAGCCATCTTACTTCAAATTCTTCTGAATTTAAAATATTATTTGATGTATCTGTTATGGTAAACTTAACTTTTCCAAAAGTTTCAGATGTCTCAGCCGGGATCATTCCAGTGTAAGTATATGTGTGATACTTGGAAGATGTCATTGGTATTTCAACTTGAGATACCCAGCTGTCATTGCTATAATACGCTTTACACGAATCTATAGATGACTCATCATAGAATGTTACGGATATATCCATACTGTCATTAGCAAATGTGGGTGATTCATATATGAATTTTTCAATCTCTGCCAATTCGTTATCAGCTACAAAAGATATGTCATATTGGTCAGAATCTGTTGTATTACCACCAGAATCAATCAAATTAAAATTTATAACTCCAGCTGTTTCAGTTGACAGTGCAGGTATCACAGCTGACCATAACTCATCATTTAATTTTGACTTGGAAAATATCAAATCTGTAAATATTGCTCCTCCATCAAAGGAATAGTGCCCGGTAATAGATCCAACTCCCGTTCTATCTGAAACAGAAAGAACGATATTCATATCATTGTTAACGAAGGCTCCGATATTAGGGGAGAGTGCTTCATTTGCAGAAATAATATTAATAACGGGACCCTCATAGTCAAAAAATACTTCTACGTCATCGATATACCACTGGTCTTCATAATTCGCAAAATAATGAAATCCTATATATACTTCCTGACCGGCATATGCTTGAAGTGATATTATTGTATTGCCCCATTCTTCTCCCTTTCCGGTTTCACCCAAAGGAGGATGCCCTGTGTAAACAACATCCCAAGTAACCATATCCGTAGATACTGCTATTTCATGCTTTCCACTGGCTATATACTCCAGATAATATCCTAGTTCCCAGAAAGATAATGTTGTTGATCCTGATGCAGGAAGCATTACTTTCTTAGTTATTAACCAGTCATCATTGAAATTAATTTCATCTCCATCTGAATGGAAAGCACTGTAAATGCCTGTATGTACAGCTTTTTCGTAGTAATCAATCCCAATTTGAGAGAAACCAACTCCTGTAGAATCAATTATTTGAGTCGTCCAACCAATTGGAGGAAAAGTTTCACTTTCAAAACTTTCACTGAGGATCAATTTATCTTTTGACCATACCAAAGGAAATTCATCTGACCATTCTGCATTGGCAATATCATCCTCCAAATAGAATTTTACAGAACCAATAGTTCCATCAATCTGACCTGGTATCGTACCTGTAAATAAATAATTACTTTTAGCTGATACCATAGAAAATGACAACCAAGTAACTCCACCGTCTATTGTATATTCTCCACTTATCGGGGATATAACATTATTTGCTTCTTGAACCAATAGTTCAAGGCTTGCATCAGTATCAATAAAGTTATTGACTCCTGTCAAACTCCTAACGATCGGAGGAAAGATGTCAGCATCTTCATATTGAGATAATGAAACCTGCGTCACCCATTCATATCTCTCATCAAGGCTATAAAAAGGTTGCCAGTTGTTTGAAAATTTGTAATAACTGTGATCAGTACCTGTAATATTAGATGATACCTGTCTTGGCATACCTGTTGTGTCAGGAGTAATAGATATGTAAAAATCATCTGTCATAACCATTGGAATTTCAAAAAGATAATCATTAAAAGTGATCGCTGAAATCATTTCTGATGAATTCCATATCACTGTAGAACCATCTTTATCGTAGATCTTATAGCTAAAACTATAACCTTTGTCGAAAAAATATGAAGATAACCCATGGAGATTTACCGGATATTCTAATCCAAAATCATTGGCATTTATTAAAGTTGCTCTTTCTTCTTTTTCCTGCCATAAATAATATGTTTCCGAAAAATAAGAGTACCATGAAGTATCCTTGGAAGCTATACTTAAGTTATTTTTCGGCATGATCTCTCTCTTTGAGTACCAATCAACACCAAAAATATTTGTTATTATGACCGCTAAAATAATAAATGCATATTTTTTCATTTCTTTCTCCCAAGTTTTTTTAAAGATCCATATCGATCTTCGCCTATACTAATTCTAATGATCATAAACTAAAAAGACAAGATGTTTTTTCATATGATTTTTCATATATACTAATAAAAAAGACCCCAAATTTGGGGTCTTTTAATCAATCTTTGTAAATGGTTAGTTTTTTGCTACGATATAGTAGAACATTTTAGCTTCAGTCATTGGTACTGTATATTGATTAGTATACACAGTTGTTACATAAGTAAATGTTCCGTATGGATCATCTGATGAGTATACATCATAGCTTGTTGCGTTTTCTGAAACATCCCAATCGATTACAAGATCCGTACCAATAGGACCTAAATCGAATCCTCCTGGAACTTCAGGTTGAGCAATCCCACCACCAGGAGTATATACAGATGCCACATTTGATGCTGCTGATAGTCCAACCGGACTAACGTATGCTGCTTTGATCGTATAATCATAAGTACCTTCTAATGAAGGAGCGTCTGTATAAGTTAACAATAAAGTAGATCCAATATAAGAACCATCTCTATAAACGTTATAAGTATCAATACCTTTTGTCTTTGATACTTTATCAGTTATCAATCTGCCTGAATTGTCGATCATTGTAATACTTTCACTCACCTCAGTACTTGTAGTCCAACTATCTCTGTGTGGAACCACTTGTTCATCTATCCTTTCACCAGGAGCAGCAATTTTTACTATTGGATCAGGAACAGCCCCAGTGACATGCGACAACATACAATATTCCAATTTATCATCACCCGATGATATGGAATAACTGTAAGCATCCTCACTCCTTTTATAGAAAAAACTGTGAACTTCATCGTTTGAAGAAGGTCCTGCTAAATTTGAAGGGTGACCAGTTACTATATCATAAGTTTCCACTTCAACATTCCATTCACTGTTCAGAACGTAAGTTTGATCCATGGCTACTTTGTAAACTTCACCTGCAGTAGCTGTTAAAATACCACTTTCCCATAATAAAGTACCATCCACAGGATTTCCCTCCCAAAGACGGATCGTGAAAGTGTCGTCTGTTCCCCAAAGAGCATCGTCCCATTCATAAAATCCTGCACCAATTGAATCAATATATACCGGATAATATAGTCCTAGGTCCGCTGCATTGAACGCAACCCTTCTCTGTGCACAATCTTCATCTACCAAATTGTCAACTGTAGATGTGCAATTTTCAGGCGCAATATATGTTGCCCAATGTGAAGGAGTACCATAAGGTAGATACCAGGCAAGATCTATATCTAAACCGTTAAGAACGCCTGTTAAGTAATCAGGTTTAGGATTTGCAATAATATATTCAGTAATCAATGGTGAGCATAATGATTGACCGGTTGGATAAATAGCTCTTACGTAATAACTGTTATCGCCATCTATAAAATTAGTATCTGCCCAAATTTCTGAATCGCCAGTGTACTGAATTGTAGTCGCAAATAAATCATTTCTGTAAATATCGTACTCATCTGGTGGAGTACCACCGGAATTAGTACCGCAAAGTAGATCATCTAAATAAAATTGATAACCATCCGTATAAATGTAACATAACCCAATTCTGTAAGTACCAGTATAAGCAGAAAGATCAATCTGAACTTCAGAATCAAATAGGTTATTGCCTGCTTCCCCTACTACTGTACCATCAAGGTCATAAATTTGAGTTAATTTAGCCGCGGCATCCACTGCTGTAGTTTCGACAAAATCACTAGCATCAGACGCATACAAGTATATTCTGAAATGTGAATACCATGCTTCAATGTCACTGTTCTTAAACCACATCCAGAAGTTTAAGAAACTTCCTGACGATAATGTGATTTGAGGGGAAAAATTCCAACTATAAAAGTGACTATCTGTAGTTCCTGCAGCATAACCAAGTCCAGTTGAAGCTAAACCACTATGAACATATTCTGCATCACTATTCAGACCCCATCCGTCAGTATTTGAATACCAAAATTCTCTACTTGGAGGTTTCACCCCAGGATCATCAGACTGGTATTGAACCCAGCTACTGAAAGAAGATGTTTCAAAATCTTCATTCAGATAAGTCATTCCTGTAAAAGGAGCATCCCAAGCTAGATCAATATTTGTTCTCCCTATTGCGTTTGCCACAATATTTCTAATAACAGAAAAATCTCCAACAGGAGTAACATCTACTGAGTAGGAATCTGTATTATGTGATTCTCCGTTACTATAGACTGCCGTTACATAGTATGAATAACTACCTGAGATCAGGTCGTTATCGTTGTATGAAGTACTTGTTGTATTCGTTAAAAGAACAGCAGCCGAACCGTTATTAGACTTAAATAAATTATAACTGTCTTGATTTCCACCAGTTGGTGCTGTCCAAGTCAAAGATACGTCTTCACCATTTGCAAGTGAACCGTTGAATGAATTTGGTGCAGGCCATGCTACAAATGGATTTGTGTTAGGCACACATGAAATTCTTATCTGACTCGAAGTATAATCACCATCTCCACCACCGGATCCCACTCCACCAGGTATTAAAGATGTTATTTGATACCAACCATCTTGATAGCCTCCCCATCCCCAATTGAAATGATACCAGTAATCATCAGTATAACCATCAAGGTTAAAAGAGTGAACACCACCAGCCCACCACCAAGGTCTCTTTGCATCAAGCTCAACTTGGATATTTGAAGCATCATAAGCTGGATCTGTTGGCGTACCAACATTAGTTAAAGTAGTATTATAATACCAATTAGTTTGAAATGCACTGGCAGCAGTCGACATATTTGCGCCTGAACCACCATCTGCAGTAGTACCATAACTCATATCAAATGAGTGTCCAAGTAAGTAACATAATTCCGCTGTAGTTTGAATTGCAGCAGCATCCAAATTTATAGTTTCCCAATATGTTGGATAAAGTCCCCATTCCATTTCAACTACATCTTCCATTTGTGAATAATCAAAAGTATAGCCTGAGTAAGTTTCTGTAGTTCCTGCAGAGCTATTTGTATTTGAACCTGTACCTGTAGTCGGCCATTCATGATATTTTGCTATCATAGAAGCTGCAGTTGCAACACAACCAACATAAGTCCATGTTCCATCTTTTTCTGGACATAGATCATTCCATGGGTATACTTGATCCCATTGTGATTTTATAAGAGCATCTACTACAATACCCTTTGATGCTTTAGGGAAAATATTGTTACTCAAGTTTTTCCACTCAGTTTGAGCAGACGCATCAGCATAAGAATATTTTCTTGCTACATTAATTTGCTTGTCGTAAAAACCAAACCATTCTTTGAAAGCAAGACCACCATCTCTTTTCGCAGGATCAGCAAGTGTTCCCTTGAAAGAATATCCTAAGATAGGTCTTAGAGCATCTTCAGCGTTAATGATAATAAATCCATTGTCAAAATTCACGCCGTACCAAGTAACTTGCCCTTCATATTCGTGAGCAATAACATTTTGAACCGTATTTCCTTTATCGGAAACAGGTGCATAATTCATGTAATAGTTCTCTGCAGCTTTTTGCGCAATGTCCTGTGAAACAAATGCAGCTGAAAGCATGGCTACGAGCACTAAAACAAATACCATAATTTTTCTCATCTCTCCTCCAATTAATGTTCAAACTATCTAAGTTTCTGTATTTATTTTTCATACTAATTTTTACCGTATTCCTAAAATAATAGTATTTTAGGTCAATTGTCAAGCATAAAAAAATAGTTAGTCTGAAAATAAATTATAACAATCTATTTTCAGCACAATATGAAATTAATAAAAAAAGACCCCAAAATTTGGGGTCTTAATGTTCATTCTAAAACGCTATTAACTAAATAATATTAGTTTGTAGCAACAATGTGATAGAATAATTTTGCTGATGCTGCAGGTACTGTATACTGGTTTGTTGCAACTGATGCAACAAAAGTAAATGTACCGTATGGATCATCTGATGAATAAACATCATATCCAGTTGCATCTGCTGAAACATCCCAATCGATCACAAGATCTGATCCTGAAATTAAAGTTACAACATTTGCTGGAACAGCTGGCTCACCAGAAGGAAGAGGTGCCACCACAATTACTGAATTTGATGCAGCTGATTCACCAACAGGGTTAGTGTAAGCAGCCTTTACGTAATACGTATTATCTCCAGCTGCAGGATTTAAATCTGTATATGTTGTTGTTGCTGAATTACCGATTAACAATCCTTCTCTATATACATTGTAAGAATTGATAGCTTTAGAGCTTGATACTGGAGTTTCAATTAATCTACCAGAATCATCGATCATTGGCTTCTGAGCGTATGTGGCATCAGTAGATGACCAAGCTGATTTGAAAGTTTCTGTTGGATCTGAACCAGTTGTATAAGCCATCAAACAATATGACAATGGAGTATCTCCTGATGAAACATAATAGTTATATGAATCTTCCAAAGTATAGAAGAAATAACAGTTAATGCCAGCAGTTGAAGGACCCGCTAGAGTTGATGGATGTCCAGTTACAGCATCTAATGCTTCAACTTCAACATTCCACCCACCATTTAATACTTGAGTACCAGTTGCGATTGAATAAACTTCACCAGAAGTTGCAGTTAGAGTACCACTTTCAAATAATAATGTACCAGAACCATCATAAGGATGTCCATCCCAAAGTCTGATTACGAAAGTACTACCATTCCATGCTTCATCTTCCCACTCGAAGAATCCACCAGCTATAGAATCAATCGTTACTGGATAGTAAAGACCAACTCCTTCAGCAGTAAATTCAGCTCTTCTTTTTGCACAATCAGTATCATCAAGATAATCAACTGTTGTTGTACAATTCTCAGGAGCTACGAGAGTTGACCATTGTGATGGTGTACCATAAGGCATGTACCATGCAAGATCAATATCGTCAGAACCATTAAGAACACCTTCTAAGTAATCAGGTGCTGGATTAGCATCCATATTAACTGTTGTCCACTTAGTTGCTAAAGATTCACCCGTTGGGTAAAGAGCTCTTAGATAGTAAGTGTTATCTCCATCTACAAAGTTAATATCAGACCAACTTGTAGCCGTTGGAGCTGCTGTAGTTGCTAAAGAACCATTTCTGTATATTGCTATACCAGTTGGGTCATCTGCAACTCCGCCTGAGTTAGAACCAATAAGAATATCGTCAATTGTAAATGTATAATAATCATTGGTGTTCATTTCAACCATAATACCAACGTGTTTTGTTTGACCTGCAAGAGAAGCTAAACTTACTTCCCACTCGCTTTCCCATTCATTTTCTGGATCAATAGCACTATCAAAAGTTGCTATAGTAGTGATCGTAGATGGAGTAGATTGATCAGTGAAATCACCAGCGTATGAAACTACGCTGAATATCTGATGTTGAGTTCCACCAGCACCATCACCATACTTAAATCTTGTCCAGAATTTGAAGAAATGGTCAGCATTAAAAGTATAATTTGGAGACATTAGCCATAGATTTGTTGTAGCAGCTGTTGCAAAAATACACGCATATTCGCCTCTGTATACAATATGAGGTGCCTCAGTTGCTGTTATTAATCTGATCTCATCCAGTTCATCTTCTTTAAACCAACTACGATCCACAGGTTTAGGAGAAATTACATCACCTGGATTACCTGTATAATCCGGAGGTAAACTAGTTGATGTTTTTTGGAACCAGTCAGCTGGTATCAAACCACCTTCAAAATCATTTAAAAAATTTGTGAAACCAGTAAACGGTTCTAACCAAGTAAGATCTACACTTGTTCTTCCAACTGCTTCTACTGCAAAACTTCTTGCAATTGGGAAGGTAATTGAAGGATCAATTGTTACTGAATAAGTATCAGTATTGTGAGATTCACCATCGTTATAAACAGCTGTTACAAAGTAAGAATATGATCCTGCTGTTTGATCATTGTCATTGTATGAAGTAGCTGTTGTGTTTGTTATAATAACCGCAGCACCCATATCAGTTGTTTTCCATACATTATAGCTATCCTGGTTTCCACCTGTTGGTGCGGTCCAAGTTAACTGAACATCTTCACTGTTAGCAAGTGAACCATTCAATGATGTAGGTGCTGGCCAATTAGCTGCAAATATATCAGTATCAGGTTCAACTGAAATAGCTATCTGGCTTGTAGTATAATCACCATCTCCTCCACCCGCTAAAGCACCATCAGGTACAAGTGAAGTAAGTTGGAACCAACCATCATACCATCCACCCCAACCCCAGTTGAAGTGATACCAGTAATCATCAGTATAACCATCAAGAATGAAAGAGTGAACACCACCAGCCCATTGCCATGGTCTCTTTGCATCTAATTCACCACGAATCAATGTAGAAAATACTGTAGGATCAGTTGGAGTACCGATATTAGTTGAAGCTGATGAACATTGCCAGTTATTGTTAAATGCAGAAACGATATCTGGCATAAATGCACCAGAACCACCATCAGCATCTGTTCCATATTCCATATCACAAGAAACACCAACTAGGTAGTTAAATTCTGCCATATGATCAATTTCAGCTTGAGTCATGTTAATTGTTTCCCAATATTCAGGGTACAATCCATACTCAATCTCTACCACATGTGGCATCATTGAATAATCTATAGCACCAGTAAAACTCTCTGAAATAGTAGTTCCATTCCATGAATATGAATTAGAACCTACACCTGCTGGTGGCCATTCATGATATCTTAATATCATAGATGCTGCAGTTGCAACACAACCAACATAAGTATATGTACCGTCTTTTTCTGGACACTGATTATTCCAAGGATAGATTTGATCCCATTTAGAGCTAACTAATGCATCAATTATTGTACTTTTTGATGCTTTAGGAAAAATGTTGTTACTTATGTTTTTCCACTCTGTTTGAGCTGCAGCATCAGTGTAAGCATATTTTCTTGCTCCGTTGATCTGCTTGTCATAGTAACCGAACCACTCTTTAAAAGCAGCTCCACCATCTTTTTTAGCAGGATCTAAGATCTTGCCATCGAAAGAATAACCAAGAATAGCTCTAACTGCATCATCTGCAGAAATAATTACAAATCCTTGATCAAAATTCACACCATACCAAGTTACTTGACCTTCATACTCGTGTGCGAACGTTTCTGTCACCACGTTTCCTTTAGCGGAAATCGGGGCATAATTCTTATAATAATTTTCTGCAACATTTTTTGCAACGTCTTGATCAACAAACGCAGCAGATAGCATAGCAGAAATTACTAATACTACAATAAGGAATCGTTTCATGAATTCTCCTCATGATTAATTTAAGTTTTTTACTTCTTTTAGGTGTAAGACCATAACAAATAGTGTGAACAGGTTGTTATGTTCTTGGTTTAATAGGCGATGTAAAAATACTAAAAAATTTAGAGGTTTGTCAAGTTTTTAATTATTTTAAGACTGAATTTTAGTTAAAAAAACGTGAAAAAACCCCAAAATGGGGTTTTTTCATGATAAATATCATTGTATTGCTTTACAAAATCATTAAAAACGGCTCGGCAATTATCATATATTTTAGTTCTTTGCTACGATGTAATAGAACAACTTAGCTTGACTTGCCGCAACAGTGTATTGATTTGTCGCAACTGAGGTCACAAACGTGAATGTTCCGTATGGATCATCTGATGAATAAACATCATATCCAGTAGCACCGGCTGAAACATCCCAATCTACTACTATGTCTGATCCAGCAATGCTTGTAACAACATTTGCAGGTACATCTGGAGAAGTAACACCAACATTAATTACAACTGAATTAGAACCTAATGATTCACCAACTGGAGTATCATATAGCGCAGTTATATAGTATGTATTGTCTCCACCTAATGGATTAATATCTGTATAAGTAAGAGTTCCTGAAGTTCCAAGAAGAGATCCATTTCTATAAACATTATAGTTTGCCATCCCTTTAGCTTTACTTTCGATCTTAGAGACATCAGTATTGATCACCTTCTGAGCCAACTGAGGTATTTCCTTCTCAGTCATTTTCTCTTCAAGTGCACTAGACATCCATCCTGATTTAGTAATATCAGGTGAAGCTGATGATGTTAAATAACTCATTATCATCCAATCTCCAGGAGATTCATCATCACCAAATATGATTCCATACCAATCGTCAGTATCTACTTGATTATCGATCCATGTTGTTGACTCGCTACTCGCACCTAGCTCTTCGTGGATATCTGCAATGATCGAAGGATGTCCAGTAACAGGATCACCTGGTGTAACAACTACATACCAGTAATTGTTCATTACTAACGAAGGAACAGGAACTGTAGTATATTCACCATCAATTGCTGTTAAGTTACTACTTGGACCCCAAAGAATTGAATCAGTACCATCAGTGGCACGTGTATTGATTGTGAATGTAAATTGGTTAGATGTCCATGGCACATCGGTATACTCACCAAATGCCGCAGAAATAGAGTCTACCGTTACTGGGTAGAAATAACCAAGTTCTGTACCTAAGAAACGAGTCTTGAATCCCTTACCTAGATAACCGTCAAGAATATCAAAATAAGAATCAGCTTCGTACGCATAAGTATACCACATTGGTGCATTGTGATACGGTTTATACCATGCAAGATCAACTTCATTAGATCCATTCAGAATACCTGTAAGGAAATCAGGTTGTGGATTCGCATCTATGAAAGCTGCTGTTCTGCTTGATGCTATTGAAGTTCCAGTTGGATAAAGAGCTTTAATGAAATATTCATTATTTCCATCAGCAAATCCTGTATCTGAATATACTTCTGATGCTCCAGTTACAGGAACGTTTACAACAAATGAACCATTTCTGTAAATATCATAAGTAACGGGTTCGTCAGCTTGTGCAGCTTTTGTTGATTTAATTGCAGGTAAGTCTGTAGTATTAGCATCTTTTAGCTCACCTGTAAAAAGAACAGGTTTCACATTAGATACATTTGGATTTACAGCTGGTGCACGTTTTGCTGCTGCTGCAACCATAATATCATCAACACAGAATTGCCATTGTCCAGATTGTCTAACAAAAACTAATCGGTAACTTCCTGTATAAGCAGCCAAAGAAACGACTTCTTCAAATTCATATTGATTAGTATTGGCTAAATCTACATCAATACTTTGATATTGTGCGACATTATAAACGTTTGCAGTTGGACTTCTTTCTGTCATATCTCCATTATAAAGATTTACATCATAGAATCCTGGATTTGCTGCAGTACCATAAGACCAAGTCCAGAATCTAACTTCTGAATTTGCTCCAATATTTATAAATGGAGAGAAAAGCCATTCCCATTCGCTTGTACCGGCAAAATATCCTAATGTTGCTGAATTAAGACCACTATGAATATACTGAGCATCTCCATAAGTTGCTTCATCACAGTGACTCCACCTTGGATCAGCATCAGCAGCTTGAAAGTTATCATTATTTCCACCAAATTCAGCATTTGTTCTTCTTATAATCCAATCTGTTTCAAAAGAAGTTGTTTCCCAGTCTTCTGTGAAATAAACAGCAAGTGTAAACGGCTTAGTCCAAACAAGATCAACATCTTGTCTTGTGAACGCTTCAACAGTGGCCTCAACATACAATGGAATTGGATAGTTATCATCTGCTACAATAGCAATATAATAGTTATTTGAAATATGAGATTCTCCATCAGGACCAGTGTAAGTAGCTTTTACTGTGTAATTGTAATATCCTGCTGAAAGATTAGCATCAAGATAAGAAGTTGTTGAAGAGTTAGTTGTACCTATCTCAACACCTTCTTTAAATACTTTATAACCTGTTAGAGTTGCATTTGGTGATGCAGATGGTGCTGTCCAAGTCAAATTTACATCATCCATGTTTGCAACTGACCCACCTAGATTTGTAGGTGTAGGCCACTCTAAGAATAAAGATTCAGTACTCCAGATCTGATAAACAGCTCCCTGACTTGAAGTGAAATCACTACTTGGGTTTAAAGAATTAAGTTGGAACCAACCATCAGAAGCTCCATTCCATCCCCAATTAAAATGATAGTAGTAGTCATCTGTATAACCATCTAAAACAAATGCGTGACCACCATCAACTCCGGAACCTGACCAAAATATTGGACGACCATTATCAAGGTCAGTCTGAATATTAGTTGATTGTACTGTAGGATCAGTAGGGCTGCCAACTGATACATAAGTTGCATCCGTTGAAAAACCGAAATAAGTTTCTAATGCATATGGAACATCCGTACTATAAGCACCGGATCCACCATTTGCAAATATGTCATAACCCATATCTACTGCAACACCTGCGTGATAAGATAGTTTTGACAACTCATCCAATTCCGCGGTAGTAACACTTGAAGTGTTTAAAGGCATTAATGAATAATCATATGAAAAATCAGCGAAAGTAACTGCTAAAGTTCCAGAACTTGTTGATCCTGTCCAGAAATATGAATTTGAACTTATACCATTTAGAGGCGCCATATGATATCTCATGATCTGGTGCATTGCAGTAGCAACACAACCAACAGCAGTTTCTACACCACCATCAAGAGGACATAAATGGTAGTGTATATTAAATTGTGTCTGAGGACAAACTAATGTTATATTAGCATAATAACCAAAAAATGTTAAATAACAAAGGAGTCTGCCCTCATGACAAAGATAAAAGAAAACCTTA
>JAQICF010000041.1 GCA_027858795.1 Candidatus Delongbacteria bacterium
CCGTTGTGTGAAATAGTAATTAAAACTTTTTTGGGGGGGGGAGTCTTCTCAAGAATTGATTTACTAATAAAACTAAAATTATTATTTATGAAAAAGTAATATTAGTGATTATCTTATAGCAATAGTTTAGCTTGAAGAATAAAATGTGGGTATTTAAACATTTATATGAAACAGACATTCACTTAAAATACAATCAAATCAGGATATAATATGGATTTTGGCAAAATATTCTTACTGCTGCTTTTAACGTTTTCATTCTATCTTACCGCAAAAGTAGTTCCCATTTCAGGTGAATACGAATATATCTACGGTGATAACATATCCTTTGTTCAAGCTAAGAAAGAATGTCTTGATCTTGCAAAACGAGATGCAGTTGGGAAATTTGCGACCTCTATTTCAAGTGTAAGCATCGTTAAAAATTATATGACAGAGAAAGAACAACTTATATCTATTTCTTTGGGAATTATTACGGATGTAAAATATATTGTCAAAGAAGAAAATAAGGATACTAACCGAATTTTCTATAAAATTAGCGGTAAAATTGATGAAGATAAAGTTTTTAAGAAGCTTGAAGAAAAACTGGCTGAAATTAAAGAAATTACCATGCTTGAAGGTGATGTTTTTGAACTTATTTTCAATATCAATACAGATAATGTGTACATTTCAAAGAATGATGGTGCACCTGTAATAGCTAATAATTCTCATGCTGTTTTTAAACTACCAAAAGGTGATTATAGCTTTAAATTCATAAAAGATGGATATAAAGAATTAACACAAGATGTTACTGTCTCAGCAAATAAAAAAATCAATATTTCATTACAGAAAGGAAGTAATAACACAAAACTAAAACTACCAAGTATAATTCGTATCAATTCACAACCTGGTGGTTCAGAAGTTTATTTAAATGATCAAAAAGTAGGACTAACTCCTATGCAGTATAGTATTTTACCAGGTGCATATGATCTGAAGATAAAAAGAGAATTTTATTATAGTAAATTGACAGATTTTACGATAAAAGAAGGTGAAACTTTTGAATTGCCGATTATCAACTTAAAACCTAAATTCGGGTCATTAACGGTCAATACAGAACCTACGAACAGTAAGATTTATATTGATGATGTTTTTGTTGGCAATTCACCTTTTTCAAAAGATATGGTAGAAAGCGGACTGCATTCAATAAAGGCAGAATACGAACTTTATCATTCGAATATTCAGAAATACAATTTAAAAGATGGTGAGAATAAAATATTCGAGTTAAATCTAAAACCAGCATTTGGAGAAATAAACATCGTTACTACTCCTGAAAAAGCAGCGGTTTATATTGATGGTAAAAAAGTTGGTTATACTCCATTCAATAATAAAAAAATGCCATCAGCTAAATATCAGTTGAATCTTAAAAAGAAATTCTACTCTGATATTGTCAGATATATTGAAGTTGAAGATCAGAAAAAAACCGATACTGACATAGTTATGGATATGAATGTTGGTGTTGTAGAAGTTAAGGCTGAAAATTCTACAATTTATGTAAATGATGAACAGAAAGGTAAAAACATTGCAAATCTGAACTTATCCAGCGGGAATTACAAGATCAAAGCAATAAGACAATATCATAAAGATGCAGAACAGACTGTTTTTGTAAATATTGGTAAAGAGTATAAGATAGATTTAAAACCGGAACCGATCTTAGGCAGTATCTCAGTAATCAGTGAGCCATTTGATTCTAAAGGTGCTGAGATATTTATTGATAATAAATCCACAGGTAAAAAAACACCTTCTGTTTTCCCTTTTATAATCGGAGATCATAGTATAAAACTTTCTCATTCAAATTTTCTTGATGTTGAAGAAACTTTTAGCTTATCTGAAGGTGAAACTAAAAAGATTTCGATGAAAATGTTAACTTATCAAGGTTCTCAGAAAGCTAAGAAAGATTTTTGGAGAACTCAAAAATGGATAGCATTGGGAAGCTCTGTTGCTTTTAGCGGTGCAGGATTATTATGTTCAAGTACAGCAGATGGTTATTACGATGATTATATGAAATCTACTGATACGAATGAATCTGTTGACTTGTATGATAAGAGTACGAATTTTGATCTGTATAAGGATGTATCTTATGGGGTTTCATTAACCAGTTTGGGATATTTCGCTTATGCTTGGTACATGGAAAGCAAATACTAATTGACAATTAAATTATTAAAAGGTTTTAAGGAATCGAATATTATGATAGAAGAAAATGAACATATAGAACTTAAGAAATCAACTTCACTGATTAATCAGGCTATAATTTCAATTGTAGCAATATTGAATAAGCACGGAAAAGGTGAATTATATTTCGGAATTGATAATAAAGGTACTGTTGTCGGACAGGACATTTCAGATAAAACTCTTAGGGATATATCTCAGAGAATTGATGAGCAAATTGAACCTAAAATATATGCAAAAATTGATAAAATTGTGATTGATGATAAAAACTGTATAAAAGTTGATTTCGAAGGTAATGATAAGCCTTATTTTGCAAAAGGAATTGCTTATATCAGAGTTTCAGATGAAGACAGAAAACTTTCTCCTCCCGAGTTAAAGAAGTTTATAATAAAAGCTAATAACTATGCAGGTCTTTGGGATAAAGAAATTTCTGAAGTTGCTGTTGAAGAAGTTAACAATGAAACTTTAAGGCAGTTTATTCATACAGCAGAACAATCCGGAAGACTTAAGACCGGAGGTTTGGGAGATGTTGAAATTCTTAACAAATTAGAACTCATAAAGAAAAACAAACTTGTACAAGCAGGTAGATATCTTTTTACCGAAAAGCATGATATTGAAGTTCAAGCAGCAATATTTGCTGGCAAAGATAAACTTACTTTTTTAGACATTAAGGCTTTCAGAGGGAATATATTTGAGCTTCTTGAAAGGGCGGAACTTTATTTCAGGGAGCATATTAATTGGAGAGTTGAGTTCGGAAAAGATGGATTGAACAGACTAGAAATTCCAGAAATTCCTATCGAAGCTTTTAGAGAGGCTCTGGTTAATTCAATAATTCACAGAGATTACACTAATCCAAAATCAAACGAAGTAGCTATTTTTAAGGATAGAATTGAGATATTTAATCCCGGAACATTTCCTGAAGGTTTGAACCCACAGGATTATATAACTGGTAATGAGAAATCGCATCTTAGAAATCCAAAGATTTCAGAAATCTTTTATTATGCTAAGAAAATAGAAAAATGGGGTTCAGGATTAAAAAGAATTTATGATGAATGTGCCTCTGTAAATGTGAAAGTTGAATTTACCGTAAAGGAATCGGGTTTTGTTACTACTTTTTATAAACCTGAAGGATTCCTAGGCAGTACTGTGGAAAAGCTACAGAATAAAACTTCGGGGAAAACTTCGGGGAAAACTTCGGGGAAAATTATCCAGATGATAAAAGAAAACCCCAATATTACTATTCCAGAAATTGCAAAAACATTAAATAGATCCGACAGAGCTATTGAAATGCAGATAAGTAGCCTGAAATCAAAAAATATTATTCAAAGAATAGGCCCTGACAAAGGTGGTTATTGGGAAGTTATAGGCAATTAAATTCAAAAGATAAAAGATTACAAACAATAAGGTAACGATATGAAGAAAACAATATTATCAATAAGCATAATCGGAATAATTCTAGCATTGTTCCTCGCATGTAGCGATGAAAGAGATCATGCGAATCCATTTGACCCGGAATATTGGGATAATGGAGTACCTGTAATAGATAGTATTGAAATATCAAATTTAGAAATTGATATAGTTAAATTAGAATGGGATATTGCAGAATTACCTGCTGGTGGTAAATTTTGGGTTGATAAAAGAGTCGATTCCTTGGGTTGGAATATTGCATATGGTTGGGTTTCATCAAATGAACGCAGTTATTTAGATTCAAATGCTGAAATAAATTCAAATATTGATTACAGAATTAAGCTTGTATATGGGGATGTTGAGTCTGATTATGCTCTTAATAATTTTAAGAATGTTGTTAAACCACCTTTGAATTTAATTGTTAAACAAAATAATATTTATACTTTTTCTTTATCTTGGGAAGATGAAAATATTGGTGAAGATGGTTTCATTGTTGAGAGTAAGATAGATGAAGGTCAATATTCTGAAATTGGTACAACAATTGAAACAAGTTATGTAGATAGTACTATGTCAAAGAAAGGATATGGAACGGTTTATTATCAAGTTAAAGCCCATAAAGATAGTTGTGAGTCGGATTATACAAGGCAAAATTCTCTAGTAGAATTTCCTTCCCCATCGAATTTAACAATCATTCAAAAAAATCTTTATACTGTTGAAATTTGTTGGTTAGATAGTGCTATTGGGGAGGACAAGTATGAAATTGAGCGGAAAGTATCCGAAGACTCAGTATTTCTAAAAGTTGGAGAAATAGCTGGGAGTGACTCTCTTAATAAGGTGTGGCATGATATCAATCTTCCACTTGATATAAATTATGATTATAGAATTTATGGTGTAAAAGGTAGTAATAACTCTGATTCTTTAGTCCAGAATTTTGATAATATATTTGAAGTACCTTCTGAATTAAAATATGCCGTACTTGATACAAATATTATAGAATTAATGTGGACAGATAATTGTGTTGGAGAAGATGGATTTAAAATTGATCGTAAAGTAGGTGAGTCAGGTGATTGGGTAATAGATTTTAAAACAGTAGAAGCGGATGTTGAAATGTGGATTGATAACACTTATGATCCCTATATCCCATACTATTACAGAATTCGTGCTTTCTACAATGGTATTGAAAGTGGATATTCAAGTGAATTATTCCTATCAGAAATGTCATTAGATATGATTTATATAGAGGGAGTTACTTTCGGTATGGGAGACCACTATAACGAGTGTAGTGTAAGTGAATTACCAGTTCATAATGTGACATTGAGTGATTTTTATATGAACAAATACGAAGTTACACAAATTGAGTGGGAAAAATACATGCCTCCAATTATTTACAATTATGGAGAAGAGGACAACTTACCAATATATAATATCAGCTGGTATGAAGCTATTGTATATTGTAATAAGCGAAGCATTGATGAGGGCATAGTTCCCTGTTATTTAATAAAAAAGTCAACAAATCCAGATAACTGGGGAGATATTCCTTCTTTACCTGATGATGATTGGAATAATGTTCTTTGTAATTGGAATGAAAAAGGATATAGACTACCAACAGAAGCTGAATGGGAATATGCAGCAAGAGGTGGAATAAATTGGACTGATGATTATCGTTATAGCGGTTGTCTAAATGATGTTGAATTAACAAATTATGCGTGGTACGATTCGAATTCATCAAACTTACCTCATCTTATTGGATTGAAGTTTCCTAATCAACTTGGTATTTATGACACGAGTGGTAATGTTCATGAATGGTGTTGGGATTGGTACGGAGAATATTCAAGTGAACCAGTAACGAACCCTATTGGTGCTGACAGTTATACACATCGTATAATTCGTGGTGGTCAGTGGAATGGGGATAAACAAAATTGCCTTGTTGCAGAAAGAATAAGTACTCCCCCCGCAAGTGGAGGATCAGGAATAAGAGTAGTAAGAAGAAGATAATTTTCATAATTTATTTTACCGCTTGCGAATCGGTTTATAAAAAAACGAACTTTAAATAGTTTTTATTTTATTTCAAACACTTGCTAAAATGTCATAGAGCACGATATTTTCGCAAGTGTTGTTTATTTATTTATTTACAACACGAAAGTTCTTGACAAGTGTTAAATATATTCATTATATTGCTGTTGTTAGCAATAATTCAACCAAAACAAAGGAGATGAACATTATGAACGAAGAATCAACTAACGACAATACTAGAATGACCCGCATCATTAAGTGTCCAAAGTGTGGTCATAAGGTTTCTAAGGAGATTGTTAGTCCGAAGATAACATTTAAATGTGAGAACCTCGCCTGTCTTGGATTCGTTATTGTCCTGAAAAATCATTCCAGAACGGACGGGATCAGTATGATGTATAGCGAAAGACCTATATAATACACTCATAAAAAAAATGGGATTTAATATATTTGCTTGATTATTGTAGCACTTATTAAAGTTGAATTTAAAATCACAGGATTAAACTATGAATGTAATTGACAATTATATTATTGAAAATGAGTTGTACTTTAAAAAACTGGAGTACAATAAATCTTCGAAATTTGTTGAAATTAAAGTACCTAATACAGAATTAAAGTTTAAGTTCGATGAAAACCATATAAAAAAATTAGAAAATCACGAGTTGCTTGCTGAGATTAAAACTCTAAAGCACTATAAACATTATGGTTTTAGTTATAAAAATTATGCCGAGTTTTTTGTGGTTGATAAGAATGTTTTCAATGTGATTTATGGAGATGAATCTAATTTGAATATCGATTTAAAATTCAATATCGGGAAATATATTATTGAGTTTAATACTGTTAGTTCTTTTTGCTGCCTGTTAATCGAACCCTACTATTCATTAAAATCAGAAGCGATCTGTGATAAAGGGTTAACTGAGTATTTTGACACAATTAAGATTTTAAATGCACCAATGGATAAACATGAAGAGATTTTAATTCAAGCAATCTACTATCTTAATACTCACTTTTATAAATCGAAAGATATTTCATTTTCAGTATTTAATTTAAATTTTGATTTTGAATCATATGAAAAAAAAGATTTTACTACATCTGGGATAATAGGTCAAGAATCAAAAGAGTTGAGTAATTTTAAACATATTGAACCGCTAATCCTTTATCTAGAGGCATGTAAACAAGAAATAGATGCATTTATGGGATTTTATCGTATTATAGAATTCTTTTGGAATATTGTATTGGAAAGAGAATTGAAAACAATAAGATATAAAACATCAATTACTGAGAAGAAAATAATAAAATTACTGAATAATAGAAGGGAAAAAGATTTACTTAGATTATTATTAAATAGAGTTTTAAGTAATGAAATAAAAGAAAAAATAATAAATTATCTGAAAAACAATGATATCATAAAAGAAAATACATTTGATTCATTTTGTGTAGGACTATACAAATACAGAAACTCCATCGTCCACTCCAAAGAAAATAAAAAACAATCAATGAAAATGTCAGGTGTTTTTGGTAATATTGGTAAAGAATACAAAGCTTGGCTTAGAATAACAAAATATGTCGCCGAATGCTGTATAAATCAATTCAATAGATAGAGAATAAATTTTTAAAAGAAAGTTTCTATTATTTACACGATTTTTTTATTTCTAGAATTTTTCGCTAATATCCAATATTTTACAAAATTCCCGTCACTAGGTCACTATTTGACCTTTTGCTTTGTGTATGTTTCTTTTTGCATACAAAAAGTAGTAGCTATTTGTGAGTTGTTAATGGTTAGTTCGGGGAATGAATATGTGGATTTGAAAAACAGATATAAAAGTATTGATTTAAAAATAATAATTGATTAGATTGAGGTAAGCTATTAGAATGAGAAGACTCCCCCCCCTTAGAGATATTAATTACTACAACACACAACATTGGCAAAAGATCAATGGGTTACTTGGAGAGTTTT
>JAQICF010000089.1 GCA_027858795.1 Candidatus Delongbacteria bacterium
GCTAAATTAAATAGATAGATCGAGCTATCTATTTGAGATTCACTAGTTGAAAAAAGAGAATAAGTGAGTCCTAGATAAAAAATTGCTTCAGACGAATACGGGTTAGATTTTGCAAGGGATCTATATTCTTGTTTTAATTTTTCACCTTGTAGACCTGTTGCTGATAAAATATGAAAGTAATGTTCTTTAATTTCATCCAGTTCTTTATCATCGGATGTTTTCTCATATGCTGACAAGAAATCCCCTCTAAAATAATCCAATTCATAATCCGCATACTTACTCTTGAATAAAGTAAAATAAAGAATTACACCAACGAAAATTGCCGCAAGTGAATAGAGTACGTATTTCAACCATGATGAGTCAGATTCTCCGAGAGTGGGTTTACCAGAACTAAGAGTAGGTTGGTAACTAGTATCAACCTGTACGTTATAAACCTTAATTTTCTCATCAATATTTTTTAGTTTCTTCAGACCGAGGAAACTTGTTTTTATTTCATTCTGGTTCCCTAATAATCTTATAACGGCATGTGATACACAAATGCCACCGGGTTCTGCTAACGGCCTTAACCTTGATGCGATATTTACACCGTCACCGAAAATATCATTGTCCTGAAAAACCACATCGCCAATATGAATACCAATCCTTACCCAAAGTTCTCTGCTTTTAGGTACAGATGCATTTCTTTCAGATAGTTTCTTTTGAAGTTCCTGTGCTGAATACACTAACATAACAGCGGATTCGGATTCAATAAGAATTTCATCTCCTATATGCTTAATGATCTTTCCACCAAATTTTTCAACAATGTCTTTAACAAGATCTTTGTGTTTTTGTAGTAGCTTAAGGGCTTCAGTTTCATCATGTTGCATCAAAGTAGTGTAACCTACAATGTCGGTGAACATAATAGCTCTAAGTTTCCTGGTCGTATTATCTTCCATATTAGTAATCTTATTTTAAATAAATATTACATTTAATTACGTTTGGCACTTATATGAATCTGCTTTTATTAATTAAAAGAAGAATATAAATATTTAAACTAATAAAGCAATTAAAAAGAAAACTAAATCAAACCGCCACTATAAAGGCGGTTTGATTTAGGCTTTATACTTATTTTTCAGCCTTTTTCTTTTCTTCAAGTAAAATCTCTTTTCTAGCAAGTTGTATTCTTCCCTGCTTATCTTTACCCTTATATCTTACTTTAATAATATCTCCAACTTTGATATGTTTATCAATATTTTCGACTCTATCAATAGCTATTTCAGAAACATGAACTAATCCTTCCTGTTTAGGAAGAATTTCAACAAATGCACCAAAAGGTTTTACAGATTTAACAACTGCATCATAGATCATTCCAATTTCGGGTTTTTTAAACATTTCCTTGATTCGCTCAAGTGCTCTTTCTCCGTTTTCGCCATCTGATAAAATTTTAACTAGTCCATCATCGTCAATATTTATTTTTACATCGAATTCTTTTATAAGACCTTTTATTGTCTTTCCACCCGGACCAATAAGCAAAGCGACTTCATCCGATGGTACATTGTAGTTGAGAATTCTTGGAGCATGTTCTGAAAGTGCAACTCTTGATTCTTGTATAGTCTCATGCATAATTCCAAGTATATGCTCCCTACCGGCTTTTGCCTGTTCTAGAGCAGCTTTCATTATCTCAAAAGAAATACCCTGTATCTTAATATCCATTTGATAAGCACAGATACCATCGTTTGTTCCAGTTACTTTAAAATCCATATCTCCAAGATGATCTTCTTCACCAAGAATATCTGAAAGTATAACAACATCGTCACCTTCTTTAATAAGACCCATAGCAATACCTGAAACTTGTTTTTTGATTGGCACACCTGCTGCCATCATTGCAAGCGAGTTAGAGCATACAGATGCCATTGAAGACGATCCGTTTGATTCTAAAATCTCAGAAACAAGTCTGATTGTATATGGGAAATCTGCTTCTGTTGGAATTACTGGATAGAATGATCTTTCTGCTAAATTACCATGACCTATCTCTCTTCTAGAAACTCCCATGATTCTTTTAACTTCACCAACTGAAAATGGTGGGAAATTATAATGTAAGTAGAATTTTTGCTCTGTTCTTTCATAGATATTTTCAATCATTTGTGAATCCATATCACCACCTAGCGTACATACACCAAGACTCTGAGTTTCACCCCTTGTGAACAAAGCAGACCCGTGAACTCTTGGCAATACGTCTAATTCACAAGTTATCTGTCTGATCTCATCAGGTTTTCTTCCGTCAATTCTTTTTTTATTCTTAATAATATTTCCACGAACGATATCTTTTTCAAGATCGTGCATTATTCCATGGAACATCTTTTTTGAATCAGGGAATTCTTCAGCAAGTGCTTCATCAATTTCAGTGTAAAGCTCTCTTCTTGTTTCATTTCTTACTTCTTTATCTTTGAGTTTTATAAATTTCTTGATTTTAACACTTGAAAGTTTTGTTACTTTCTTTTTTATATCTTCTGGTATTTCAGGGATGTCAAATTTAAATTTCTTCTTACCAAATTCTTTAATGATCTTAGCCTGAAAGTCACAGATCTTATCAATGATCTTTTGACCAAATTCAACAGCTTCTAAAAGTTCAGTTTCAGATACTTCGTGAGATTCTCCCTCAACCATTGAGATAAATCCTTTTCCACCACTAAGAACAAGTTCGATATCACATTCTTTCATCTGGTCTGTTGTTGGGTTAGCTATTAACTTACCATCTAATCTACCAACTCTAATACCTGCAATTGGCTCTGAGAAAGGGATATCTGAAAGGTTTATTGCCAGTGATGTTCCGATAATTCCAAATGTATCCATCATCATATCACCCTCAGATGATAGGATGTTACAGATTACTTGTACTTCATTTTTGAATCCTTCAGGGAATAATGGACGGATTGGTCTGTCAATTATTCTAGCACTTAAGATTTCGGTAGTTGATGGTCTAGCTTCTCTTTTGAAAAATCCACCAGGAATTTTTCCAGAAGCATACATTTTTTCTCTATATTCTACAGTTAGTGGGAAAAAATCGTAACCTAAAGCAGGTTCTTTTTTACCACAAACTGTTACCAGTAATATATTATCACCGAATTTTACAACTGCAGATCCATTTGCCTGCCTTGCCATTTTACCGGATTCGAGCACTAGCTCCTTGTCTCCCAGTTTCATCTTTTTTGAAAAAAACATTGTTTCTCCTATTTATTTTTATTTTTTATTTCATTTCTTGTATTGGGCGACCACAAGGGTGCGCCCCCTACATTGTCATCCTGAATTTATTTCAGGATATTTACTTCGGGCGTTATAAATAACGCCCCTACTAACCACTGACCACTTACAACTTATCACTGTCTTTATATTCTTTTGCATAGCTTACATAGCTTAATGCATGTTTATACAATTTATCTTCCGTATCCTCAGGTAATGTTCTGATAACTTTTGCAGGGACACCAGCGATCAGAGAATAATCCGGGAACTTTTTGTGTTCTAACACTACAGCACCAGCTGCAACGATAGAATTTTTACCAATTTTAGCATCATCAAGAACAGTTGCACCCATTCCGATCAATGTATTATCAGCTATTTTACATCCATGTAAGGTAACTGCATGACCGACAGTAACATTATTACCGATTTCTAATGGATATCCTTCGGTTTGGTGTAAGCAGCAATTATCCTGAATACTTACATTTTCACCTATGATCACATCATCGACATCAGCTCTGATAGTAACGTTAAACCAAATACTGGACCCTTTGGCTATTTTTACTCTTCCAATGATGTCTGCTGATGGTGCTACGAATACACTTTCATCTATTTCAGGTTTTATACCTTTAAATTCATATATCATTCAAATTTCCTTTAAAATTATTAATATTTTGGTTCAAATCCTAAAGCTTTTATCTGATCTCTAATTTCTTTAGCATCACCATCGTTATTTTTATTCAGCTTCAAATATTCATTAAAATCATTTGAGCTTTCCTGATTTTTCTTTAGCTGTCGGTAGGCGAGAGCTCTACTATAGTAAACTGTGGCCGCTTTTAATCCAAGTTCAATAGCTTTACTATAATCGTTAACAGATTCATCATATCTTTTTAGCTTTTTCAAAGCTAATCCTCTGTTGAAGTAAGCAATTCTATGCTTGGGATTAAATTTTAAAGCACTAGTGTAATCGTTCACAGCTTTTTCGTATTGTTTCAACTTGTAGTAGGCCAAACCTCTGCTGTTATAAGCGATAACAGGATCTGAAGGATTCATGCTTAAAGCATAGGTAAAGTCGTTAACAGCATTATCATAATCATTTAATTCATAGTAAGCTAAAGCACGGTTCGTGAATGAATTATCATCAGTAGGATCAAATTTGATTGCTTCAGTATAGTACAAAATCGCATTTTGGTTATCATTACTTTTCAGTGCTTTATAGCCGAGATCTTTCCAATCCTGACCGAATAACGTAATTATTGAGGTAAAGACAACCAATATGATAAAGTAGTTCTTCAATTTATAATTTGTATCCTAATTTATATATTTCCTGTGAAAATAACGGTATCGGGAATCCCATTACGCTGAAAAAGCATCCTTCGATCTTCTTTATGAACTTTGATCCGTAACCCTGAATTCCGTAAGCTCCCGCTTTATCAAAAGGTTCGTGAGTTTCAAGATAATCATTAATTTGCTGATCCGTCAGTTCATAAAATTCTACTTTTGTCTCTGTGTACTCTTTAATTTCTTTCTTCTCGTAGCCGTCATATACATACAGAGAAGTAAAAACACTGTGTATATTCCCACCTAAAGTTCTAAGCATATTGAATGCATCATCTCTATCAATGGGTTTATTCAGTGTTTTTTCATTGATCACAACGATTGTATCAGATGCTATGATGATTCTATTATGAAACATTTTTTCTTTAATTGCATCAGCTTTTTGTTCTGCAAGATCGATAACAATATTGCCAAAGCCGGTTATTCCTCTATGAACTTCTTCTATATCAGCAGGTCTAACAGAAAATTTTAACCCGATATTTTCTAAGAGTTCTTTTCTCCGAGGAGATTTTGATGCTAATATTATATTTCGTTCGTTAATATTCAATATTTCTTCCGTCTGGTGCTGTAATAGTAACTTTATTTGCAATGTCAATGTCAGGATTTTTGTCTACTCTTCCGATTACTTTAGCTTTAACTTTGAAAAATTCCGCAATTTCAATGATCTCCTCGGCTAGATCTTTAGGAACGATGATTTCCATTCTGCTACCCATGTTGAAAACCTGATACATTTCAGGATAATCAGTACCAGATGAATCTTTTATCAATTCGAACAATGGCGGAATTTCTATCATAGAATTCTTAATGTAGTGAACTCCTTTTCCAAATGATCTACATTTAACCTGTCCACCACCGGAGTTATGAATTATTCCGTGAATTTTACTTCTACCGATATCATCAAATATCTTTTTAAGCACAGGTGCATAAGTTCTAGTAGGTGATAATACAGCTTGACCTACAGTTAAACCACCGTGTCCAAAGTCATCGGTGAGCTTATATTTCCCACAGTAAACAAATTCTTTATCAGTCTCGGCAGAATATGACTCAGGATATTTTTCTACATACAATTTTGTAAAAGTATCATGTCTTGCAGAAGTTAGACCATTTGATCCCATTCCAGCGTTATATTGATCTTCATATGTTGCTTGTCCGAATGAGGCTAGTCCAACGATCACGTCACCGGGAGCAATATTGTTATTATCTATCACATCTGATTTTTTCATTCTTGCAGATAAAGTTGAATCAACTATAACGGTTTTTACAAGATCACCAACATCAGCAGTCTCTCCGCCGCAACTGTAAATTCCGATACCGCTATTATTTAGCATTGAAAGAACTTGTTCGTACCCATCTATGATTTCACCAATTATTTCACCTGAGATAAGATGTTTATTTCTGCCAATTGTATTTGAAAACAACATATTATCTGTTGCTCCTACAGCAACAACATCATCAATATTCATAATCAGAGAATCCTGTGCAATTCCTCGAAAAACAGAGAAATCCCCAGTTTCTTTGTAATATATATATGCTAGAGAGGATTTTGTTCCAGCACCATCAGCATGCATAATATTGCAATATTCTGGGTCGTTTCCGAGGTAATCCTCTATGATTTTGCAAAAAGCTCCGGGGAATATCCCTTTGTCTGTATTTTTTATAGCAGAATGTACTTCACTTTTAGAAGCACTTGCACCACGTTTTAGGTATTTTTCATCGTAGTTAGTCATAATTTCCCTTAATTTGATTAATTTAAAAAAGTCTCACTTTTTTAAACGATCATACCTCCAATAAGTGAGTTAATGTCTAAAACATTGCGAGCTTTTAATATCGTTTCAAGGTCCTTGACGATATTCAATGCGGCCAATGGATTTGTAAAGTTTGCAGTTCCTACTTGAACAGCAGTTGCACCTGCTAGCATAAATTCGATCACATCATCAGCTGAAGTAATACCACCCATTCCGATCAAAGGTATTTTCACGGCCTGTGAGCATTTATACACAGCTTGTAAAGCAACAGGTTTTATTGCAGGTCCACTGTAACCGGCAACTATAGATTTTACTTTCGGTTTAAAAGTCCTGGTATCAATTGCCATTCCGAAGAGTGTATTTATCAGAGATAAAGAATCCGCACCTGCATCTTCAACAACTTTAGCGATATTTGTGATGTCAGTAACATTAGGTGATAATTTTACCATCATATGTTTTTTATAAACCTTCCGAACTTCTCTGGTAACTTCAGCAGCCACTTTTGGATCTGTTCCAAAAGCAACTCCACCCTCTTTAACATTCGGGCATGAGATATTGACTTCAATTCCATCAATACAATCTATATCATTCAATTTTTCTGCAACTTCGATATAATCTTTAAGCTCTTTGCCTGCAACATTAACAAATACTATAGTGTTGAATTTTTCGATAAAAGTTACTTTTTTAGTTACAAAATCGTCTAATCCCAGATTTGCCAGACCGATAGAATTCAGCATACCGTACTCTGTTTCTGCTATTCTTGGCAATGGATTACCCATTCTTAACTCAGGTGTAATAGCCTTTGTTACGATACCACCCAATTCTGCAAGATCATAAAGTTCAGCAAATTCATCTCCGTAACCGAAAGTTCCCGATGCAGTCATTACAGGATTTTTTAATTTGATACCATTACCTATGTCAACGATAGTTTTAAGCATAATGATTCCTAAATAATATATTTGTGGGTGATTTGCGCGCGTCAGTGTATGTTATTATATATCTGTCCATAATTAATTTATGCTAAATATAATTATTTATAGTCAAAAAGCAAGTAAATATATTAATAGGGGGATTTTAGAGTGATTTTAACATGCGTTTAAAATACCAATTGGAGAAGGATGCAAAATATCCTTTCTTAACGATACTCTTAACTGTTTTACGAGATATTTTGTATGTTTTGTTTGTATCAATGAATTCATCAAGGTCTTTTTTTACTCCGTTCAAAGTAGCATAAGCCATAGCCACAGGCCAGATACAGAATAATCTTATTTTCCAAAGTCTTTTGGGAACTATATTGATATATTCAATAGCATCATCAAGATATTTTTCTGCTTGATCGATCAATTCAATATAGATCGCTTTAACATCTTCTTTGCGATCACTTTTAAAAAATTCATCTAAAGATATAGATCTTTTTTCAAGAAGATCAGCTGGAATAAAACATCTGTCCTCTTCAAAATCTTCTCTGCTATCTTTTATAATATTCACATATTGCAGAGCTTTACCAAAAGCAATTGATTTGGAAAACATTACTTTTTGAATTTCTTCTGGAATTTTGAATTTCTTAAGTGTAAATAATTGACTTAAAAGTTCTCCAACGGTACCAGCAACATAGTAAGTGTAATCTTCAAGTTCCTCGATATTGGTTAATTGTTCTTTATTCCTATCAGTTCCAAAAGCGTATTTCTTCATTCCTTCAGCCATTTCGATAGTCCATTTTCTTATAACAGACTGAACAATCTCAGGGAAAGTGCCAATGCATTCAAATATTTTGAATGAATTTTCAAGTAAGATTTTTTCGTATGGTTTAATATCAGAAGTTGCAGCAAGATGTTTAAAAATATCATCGCTTTTATCAAAATTATCGATTGATGCAATACATGAAATCGCTTTATCCAAAGCTTTTATTTTAGTATCAACAGTGATGTCAAAAGCATCTTCTAAAGTATCTAATAATCTGCATATGAGGTATGAATGACCTACATAGATATGAAGATCTTTTGGCAAAGCTTGAATAGATAGATAAAAAGTTCTTGAAACTTTTTTTAACCAGGTATTTCGCTCTTTAGGAAAGATAAAATTATAGTAATCAGTGTCCATTATTGCGTTTTATGCTTGACTTCGTTCAAATATTCAACGAATTCATCTACATCACCTAAATCATGATTACTACAGGATTCTGCGATCGTTGCAAATTTGTAAATTTCACAACCAACACAATGCATGTTTTTTTCAATGAAAACGTCTCTAAGAATAGGATATTTCTTAAACACATTTTTAATATAATCTGTTTTTCTAATGATGTTTGGCATCGCTCTCCCCGATACTAATTTAATACTCTTGATGCAGCTACTATTGCTGCGGTTTCTGCTCTCAGAATTCTTTTATTTAACCTTATAGGTTTAAAATTATTCTGTGTTAACATTTTTTTCTCTTTATTGGTAAACCCACCTTCGGGTCCAATAGTTATCAGTAATTTAATGTTTTTTTCTTCATAGTCAACATTTAATATTTTGCCATCAATGTCAGCAAAGTACTTTTCGTCGAACTCTTGAGTTGAAATCAGTTCATTCAATTCAATATTTGGCTGAATTTTAACATCCTTCGTACCACCGCATTGTTTAAGAGCAGATATCATTGTAGCTTGTAATGATTCTGTTTTTGCTTTTGGAAATGAAGTACGATCTGTGATTAAAGGTATAAATTGATGTATTCCAATCTCAGTTAATTTCTCGATCAATAGCTTCATCTTAGAAGATTTATTGAGCACAGCAATAGCAATTGCGACCTGCAAATCATTGTATTCTACGTCAGTTTCAATTCTATCAATAGGTAAAACTGAAAATATTTTTGCAGAACATTCAACTATCTTAGCTTGAAATTTTTCACCAAATCCATTAATTATTTCAATGATCTCATTTTCTTTTTTTCTCAAGCTAGTAAATGCATGCCTAATTTCACTAGCATCTTTCAGGTGAATGACCTTATTTATTTCAAGAGGTCCTTCAAAGTAGAAAGTATTCATTATTTCTAACACTCCATCGGTGTCTTCAAGACACGTATTCTAATATAAATTGAAATCAAGATGTTGTCTATGATTTACCTCAGTTCGCTTAATTATAATGAGATATGAGTATATTTTCAAGCAAAAAAAAATGAGCCGTAAAACTCATTTTTTTTTGTGCCTTGGGCCGGAATCGAACCGGCACAGAGTTGCCCCCGCTGGATTTTGAGTCCAGTGCGTCTACCTATTTCACCACCAAGGCGTTCTAACGGTAAAAACTTTGATCTTCTTCGTCGATTCATAATATTTTATTCAATCATTTACGTTTGTAAATTCTTTCTCAAAATATTAAGTTCTCCTTGAATATCTTCGCTTTTCCTCGTTATAAATCGGGTCATCCGAATTTATTATTTTTTCGTTTTACCAAATTATAGCTATTTCATTGACAGATACAACTTTTTCTGTCGAGGGGGTAAGATAAATACATTTGTTTGAGTTTGCAAACAGAATCTAACTTCTTAATCTAATCGAATTTTGTAAAATCAGAAAGAAGTTAGATCCTGTATTAGGTTGGGAGTTAAGATTTTGATTTGACAAATGAACAAAGATATTATATAATCCGTTTAATTAAATAATTATTAGGAAGAGATCAAATGGTAAAAAGCAAAATAATATTATTTTCTATCATGGTATTGACTACTTTTATGTATGCAAATCCTTTTTCTACTTCTAAAGATTATTTAAGATTAAATAATTCAGAAAAATCCAATTTTTATGTAGTTAATCCAATTCCTGATTTTACAATGTCAAGAGCAAAGACACTTAATGATTCAGAATTAGATTTGTATATTTCAAGTGTGTTCAATCTATTTCCCGATTCAGTCGATATTTTAAACATAGAAAATACTTCAATTGTAATTGAAGCTGAAATCTTTCCTCTTGTAGAAGTTGGAAATGAAAGTAATGTACTTGATAGAGTTATAGATTTTTACACAGGTAATTCTACGGGAAGAACAAATATTACTTTAACTGCTTACGCTGATAGTACCGGTGTTGATTCAGCTTCAGATACTTTTCAAGTCGCTGTTGAAAATGGTTTTTATCAGTGGAAAGAGGGTGGTTCGAACTATAGTTTTCAACCACAGTACTGTGTAGGAAGTGGTAGTAGTCCATGGAAAGCTGCAGTACATATTTCTTTAGGAGATGAGAGTTATCTTTTGAAAGAGATCGAATTTGGATTTGCGTTACCGGAAAATGTCAAATGGAAAATAGTTAAATTTGATGAAGTACCAATTGACTCAATATTAATCGGAAATTATAAGGATTCTTTAGACGTAAATCCAACATCACCGACTTATCAAGTTATAGATACTAGTTTTACTGAAACTATTTTGACTGGTGAGATAGCAATTGTATTTTCTTCAGAAGGTAATTTTATGTCTTTGGACCCAAATGCGGAAAGTTCAAATACATGGATCTATAGTGAATCAACTGGATGGGCATTGGCAAATAGTTATACTTCAGCATATAATGGGGCTTGGTATGCGGGTATGCAGCTTGAAAAAGTTATTAATCCTGAGGATATTGATTATATTGATGAAGGATTTGAAACAGGCACATTCGAACTTGAAAACTGGGATACGAACTGGGAAGTTAAGTATAATAAAGAATCGGATGGGGGTTTGAACGGTACTAATCTTGTAGATCCTATACCAACAGAAGAGACATGGGGAATCAATTCTCAGTCTGATTATTTATATTCGGGTCGTTATTCTGCAGCGATCTCATTTGCTTCCCCTGATTTTAATTGGTTGATATCACCTAGAATGCTGCTTGGCTACGATGATTACTTTCTGAATTTCTGGCTATGGTTTAAGAGTAGTGATTATCCCACTAAATTCAATGTTATGATAAATGATAATATCAATGGCTGGGTAAATTTATTGTCTTACGATGGTTCTACTCCTGATAATTTATTTCAGTCAGAAATCGACATTTCATTATCTGAATATATCGGCAAAATTGTTAGAATAGCATTTGTTACCGAAGATAATGATGGTGACAATGTAGCTGTTGATGATATCAGAATTACATCCCCAACCGATATTGATTACTTTAAACATCCTATATCAATAGTTCTTGAACAGAATTACCCGAATCCATTTAATCCAACTACAGAGATAAGTTTTACTTTAAATCACAATTCGCTTACGAAACTAAGAGTTTTTAATTCCAGCGGAGAGATCGTTAAAACACTGAATGATGGTAATTTAGCGAAAGGTTATCATAGTTTTAATTTCGATGGTCGGGATTTGAACTCGGGACTGTATTTTTATCAACTTGAAGCTGATGGAGTTCGATCAACCAAGAAAATGATCTTAATGAAATAAGATTAAGTTCATCCCAATATAAATAGATTGCAAAAGTAATTTATTTTTTTATATTTCAAGCCATAAATACAATTAATTGGAGCATATAATGTTAGATATTAGATATATCAGAGAAAAACCTGATGAAGTTAAAAAAAGGTTAGAGTCAAAAAATACTGTAATAGATATTGATAAACTTTTAGAACTTGATATTGCAAGAAGAGATCTACTCGGTGAAGTAGAACAGCTAAAAGCTGAAAGAAATAAAGCTACTCAAATGATCGCTCAGCTGAAAAGAGATAAGCAGGATGCTTCAGGCCCAATTAAAGAGACAAGAGAAATTGGTGACAAGATCTCAGTTCTAGATGGTCAGGTAAGAGAGGTAGAATTTGGGATAAGAGATATTATGATGACGATTCCGAATTTACCTCATAATTCCGTACCAGTAGGTAAAAGCGAGAAAGAAAATGTCACTGTGAAAGAAATCGGTGAAAAGAGAATTTTTTCATTTAAGCCTAAAGACCATCTTGAACTTGTTGAAAAATTAGAGATTATTGATTTTAAACGTGGAAGTAGGATGTCAGGTTCTGGTTTTCCTATATATATGGGCAAGGGAGCAACTTTAGAAAGAGCTTTAATAAACTATATGCTTAATTATCATATTGCGGATGGATATAAAGAAATAATGCCTCCTATCATGGCTTTACAATCTGCTATGGAAGGAACTTCACAGTTACCAAAGTTGAAAGATGATATGTATTACAGTGAAAGAGATGAGATGTATCTTGTACCAACAGGTGAAGTAACGATCACAAATATTCACAGAGAAGAAATGCTTTCTGATACTGAATTACCAATCTATTATACGGGATATACACCTTGTTTTAGAAGAGAAGCTGGTAGTTATGGCAAGGATAACAAAGGTATCATAAGAACACATCAGTTTAATAAAGTTGAGATGGTTAAATTCGTTAAACCTGAAACTTCATATGATGAACTAGAAGATTTGGTTAAACGAGTTGAAAGAATGCTTGGAGAATTAAAGATACCTTACAGAGTTTTAGAACTTTGCACTGGGGACTTAAGCTTTGGAGCAGCTAAATGCTATGATATTGAAACATGGTCACCGGCAGAAGATAAATATCTTGAAGCATCTTCATGTAGTAACTTTGAGGATTTTCAGGCAAGAAGAATGAATACACGTTTTAGACCTGAACCAAAAGCAAAGCCTGAATTTATACATACATTGAATGGAAGCGGGTTGGCAACATCAAGATTGATGGTCTCATTGTTGGAGCATTATCAGAATGAAGATGGTAGTATTACCGTTCCGGAGGTTCTGAGAAAATACACAGGATTTGATATAATAAAATAACGATGTTGTAGGGGTCGCAGATCTGCGACCCCTACGAATAATTATTATAGATCTAATTCCACTACTACAGGACAATGATCAGAGCCTAATACATCTCCCAAAATATATGCATCCTTAACTTTTCCGAAGAATTCTTCATTTACAAAATGATAGTCTATTCTCCATCCAGCATTGTTCTTTCTGGCATTGAAGCGATAACTCCACCAGGAATATTCAACTTTCTCTGGAAATAATTTTCTAAAAGTATCGATATAGCCCGTTTTTACAAATTTATCCATCCATTCTCTTTCAATAGGAAGGAAGCCGGATCTTTTCTCGTTCGCTTTAGGATTTTTTAGATCAATTGGAAAATGAGCAGTATTATAATCTCCACAGATCACGAGGTTTATTCCTTTAGATCTAATCTTTTCGCAGTGGTCAAGTATTGCATCGTAAAATCTTAACTTATAATCAAGTCTTGTATCATTCATTTGTCCATTAGGGAAATATATGTTTAACAGTGTAAAGTCCTTAAATTCAGCTTGGACGATCCTTCCTTCATTGTCGAATTCCTCAATACCTATGCCATGCGTAACATTTTTGGGTTTAATCTTTGAGTAAACTGCTGTCCCGCTGTAACCTTTTTTCACAGCAAAAGAAAAATATGAATGATAACCTTGTCTATTTCTCATTTCATCTTCCAGCTGATCATCCTGAATCTTAGTTTCCTGAAGGCATAAAATGTCAGGTTTTTCAGAATCGAACCAATCAAATAAACCCTTTTTTGCAGCTGCTCTTATACCGTTTACGTTGAAAGAATAAATTTTCATAGATATTCCTGTTATTAGATTATCTAAAAATTAAGGATTAATTAAACAAAAGGCAAAAATTAAAAAACAATTAACAAAACCGTAGGGGTCGATTTCTTTTCGACCCCAAAACGAATAAAAACATAAAAAATTTTTACAGGAAGTTGGGAAGATAAGGAAGGGAAAGTAAAAATATGATGGGAAAACATAATATTATACTTTTATCGTTGAAATACATTCTATATAAGTATATATTCTAATTTATAATTACCCAACCGTTATAGATTAAAATATCGGAGTTTAGATGTCTTTGAACATATTGAAACCTAAGCAGGCATTGAATAAGGCTTATTTAAAGGTTAAACCTACAAGAGATGAGATTGAATTATTTAAGAAAAATCTTTTAACACTATTAGATAAGATCGATGTAAAGGAAAGTGAGGAACACGCAAAGAATAATGTGCGTGATTTTCTGTTGGATACATATTACAAAGGTTCTTATGAAATAAACACTAAAGAGAGAAATGATCTTGTTATTCATAGTGATAAAACTTCAAAGTCTTCTGTAAGTGTTATTATTGAAGCTAAAAGACCTTCTAATAAAGCTGAATTTCCGACTAAAGATAATCTCAATGTTAAAGCTATGCAGGAACTTGTTCTTTATTATCTCAGGGAAAGATTAGGTAAGGAACAAAATAATGATATAAGGCATTTGATAATTACAAACGGCTACGAATGGTTTATATTTGACGGAAAAGAATTTTACAAATATTTTTACGAGAAAACGGAATTACTTAAAGAATACAAAGCTTGGGATGACGGGCAGAAGGACAGTAGTTCTACCGATATGTTCTACAGAGATATTGCAAAGAAGTATATTGAAGAGATAAAAGAAGAAATTCCTTTTACATATTTTAATATTTCCGAATTTGATGCTATTTTGAAGAACAATAATTTAGAAGATGATAAAAAACTTATTACTCTTTTTAAAATTTTGTCTCCTGCACATCTTTTGAAGCAGTCTTTTACAAATGACAGTAATACCTTAGATAAAAATTTCTATCATGAATTACTTCATATTATCGGACTTGAAGAGGTTAAGGTTAAAAGTAAGAAGATCATCCGCAGAAAAGAAAAGGCTGATGATGGTTCTCTGATAGAGAATACGATCAATATTCTTAAAGTTGAAGACAGGTTACATAAGATCGATAATCCCAGAAATTTCGGTGAAACCCGTGAAGAGCAGTATTTTGGAGTAGCTTTGGAGCTTTGTATTACATGGGTAAACAGGATATTATTTTTAAAGCTACTGGAAGCTCAATTATTAAAATATTTCAAAGGTGATAAAGAGTATAAATTTCTTTCTTTTGACAATATTGGGAATTATGATGCTCTTAATAAACTTTTCTTTCAAGTACTTGCCATTAAACCAGATAGCAGAAGTGGTTCTGTGAAAGAAAAATTCGCAAAAGTCCCATACCTGAACAGTTCTCTGTTCGAGATCAATCATCTTGAGGACGATACTATCCGCATTAACAGCCTTGAAGATGATCCTGTAATTCCGATTATTTCAAAAACTGTTCTGAAAATTAAAGACAAAAAGAGAGCTGGCAATATTAATGCTCTTAAATATCTTTTCGATTTTCTTGAAGCTTATGATTTCAGTTCTGAAGGTTCTGAAGATATTCAGGAAGAGAGTAAGACTCTTATCAATGCATCAGTTCTCGGTTTGATCTTTGAGAAGATTAACGGTTATAAGGATGGCTCGTTCTTTACTCCGGGTTTTATTACGATGTATATGGCAAAAGAGACTATCAGAAGAGCGGTTATCCAGAAATTTAATGATGAATTCAAGCTTGATATTTCTGATTTTGACGAACTGAAGAATTTTGTCGGTTCACCTTATAAAAAAGAAGATATTCTTAAATATAACGGAGTTATTAACTCTCTAAAAATTTGTGATCCTGCAGTTGGTTCAGGTCATTTTCTTGTTTCTGCTTTGAATGAGATTATTGCGGTTAAATCGGAGCTTAATATTCTTTCTGATGAACATGGCTCAATGCTGAGTCATTACAAAGCATTTGTTGAGAATGATGAGCTAATACTTGCTAATAAAAACACCGATGATCTTTTTGAATATATTCCGGGAAAAGAGGATAGTCAGAAAATTCAGGAAGCTCTTTTTCATGAAAAGCAGACTATTATTGAAAGCTGCTTATTTGGTGTTGATATTAACCATAATTCAGTGAAGATCTGTCGTTTAAGGCTCTGGATAGAGCTTTTAAAGAATGCTTACTACACAAAAGAAAGTAAATATAGCGAACTTGAAACTCTGCCTAATATTGATATCAATATCAAATGCGGAAATTCACTTGTAAGTAGGTTCGATCTTGATGCGGATTTGAAAAGAATATTGAAAAATAAAGATATAAAAATTAAAGACTATCGAGAAGCAATTATATCTTATCAGAATGCTAAATCAAAAAAAGATAAAAGAAATTTAGAAGAATACATAAAAACATTAAAAGAGAAATTAAGTGAAGGTATTTTAGTTAATAGTAAAGATCAAAAAGATTTAGATAGTAAGAAAAAGAAATTCCATGATAAATATGAAGTCGATAGATTAATCGATGTTAATTTAACTACAAAACAAAAGAAAATTGAGCAAAAAGAGAAGAAAAAAGCTTTAGATGAAATTAAAGAGTTAGAGACTAAGATATTAGATATAAAAGAAGGTGTTATTTATAAGAATGCTTTTGAATGGAGGTTTGAATTTCCTGAAGTGTTGGATGAAAAAGGGAATTTTGTGGGGTTTGATGTTGTGATCGGGAATCCGCCATATATTAGGCAGGAAGAATTGGGTGAGCTGAAAAAATATCTTGAAAATAAATATCAGGTGTATGCTGGAACGGCTGATTTGTTAGTTTATTTCTTTGAATTATCGTTTAGAATAATGAAAAGTAATGCTGATTTCTGTATGATCACTTCAAACAAATTCGTAAAAGCCAATTATGGGAAAAAGCTCAGAAGCTATTTAATGAATTTTCAAATTCATAATATAATTGATTTTGGGGAATTACCTGTTTTTGAAGAAGCCGCTACATTTCCAGCTATCTTTCAAATTCAGAAAAAAATTAAAATGCAATCAGTTAAGTTTCTTCAGGTTAAAACGCTCAAATTTGATTCTCTAGTAGGTGAAGTAGAAAAACTCGGAGAAGACTTGCCAAATGAAGCTTTTACAAAAGAGTTTTGGAATCTTTCAAGTGCTGATTCGGTTAAGATTTTTAATAAAATGAAGACTCAAGGGATAAGTTTAGATGAATATGTAAAGGATAAAATATACTACGGTATAAAAACTGGTTTTAATAAAGCTTTTGTAATTGATCAACAAAAAAGAGATGAACTAATTAAAAAAGATCAAAAATCTGCAGAAATTATTTATCCTTTTGTAACAGGAGACGATATTAGATATTACCATCTTCGTAATAAAGATCGTTTTATAATATTTACCAATCGTGGTATTGATATTGAAAAATTTCCAGCTATTAGAGATCATCTTTTTTGTTACAAAGAACGATTGACTCCAGGTAAGATCGGAGGTCGTAAACCTGGTAATTACAAGTGGTTTGAAATTCAAGATACGGTTGCTTATCACAAAGAATTTTCTAAACCTAAAATTTTATTTCCTGATATCGCAAAAGAAAGTCGATGGTCATATTCTGAAAAGACACTTTTTGTTGGGAATACGGCATATATTATTCCTTTGAGTGATTTTTATCTTCTAGGAATTATGAATTCTAAAGCTGTATTCTATTATTACTCTCAAATTGCATCGGTTTTAGGTGATGCTTCTAAAGGAGGTAGGTTAAGGTGGATTTATCAGGATGTAATTAAAATACCAGTTCCAATAGCAGATGAGAAAATGAAATCTAAAATTGATTTTAATGTAAAAAAAATTCTTTCGTTAAAATTAACTGATGAAAAAGCTGACACTAAAGAACTCGAAAAAGAAATTGATCAACTCGTTTATAAGCTTTACGGATTGACTGATGAAGAAATTGAGATAGTAGAGAGGAGAGTTTGATGGGGAATAAAGACCATAAAATAAGTTTTTATAAACGAATAATAAAAGAATATAAAAAAAAATGGTACAATTTAATTCTCATTATTACACAATTCACTTTATTTTTTGTAATTGTTGGATTTAATTATAACTTTAAAACTGACATTTTTTCGGATTTAATAAATATTTGCATATTTGTGTTTTTTGTTGCTGAAATATTTTTCTTGTATTCCAAATTTTATCCGATATTCTTATTCCTAAAATCTTTAATGTTCTATTACACATCTTTATCTATAAATTTATTCGAACCGATACTTATCATTACACTATTCCAATTTTCAAATGAGATATTATCCCAGTCTAGATATTCCATATATTCTAAAAAAAGATATTTCTTACTTCCACTTGTAGGTATTCTTTGTTTTACATTGTATGTTTTACGTAAAAATGAATTTAATAATACCACTTCATATATAATTTTACTGTATCCTTATTTGCATTTACTTATTTTGTGGGCAAAATCTTTTAAACGTGAAACAAGATTCTGTATTGATAGGAATTTAATGCAAAGAATAATCGGTAAGCTTCAGACTTTTGAATTATCATTTGTTTTTTTTAATTTAATTATAATATCTTTTATCTTTCATCTGAACGATATTGCATTAGGGTATTTACTTCTTTTAATTCCAATAGTTTTTTACACAGCGATAGTTGAGATAAAAGTCATAATTTATCATTACAAAAAAAATAGTATAAGATATTTTCGACATTATGTGATTGCAACATGTTATTCGGTGATTATAATCGTTTCATATTGGCTGAATACAATCTCAATACAACCTGAAAATTATAGCAATATAATTTCAAATACTATGACTTTCATAATAAGTATTGCTATATTTAATATTGCTTCTTTACTAGTACTTTTACAACTTAATTATAATAAATTCGGTTCTCATTATTTAGTTCTTAAAATATTAAAATCTCCCATTGTAATATTCCTAACAATATTACCTTCTAGTTTAATTATGCTTAATTACTTTTTTCTAAATCCTAATTTTTCTAAATCTTATATACCCACATTACTTATCATTTCTTCACTTCTTTCATCTATCGGTCTTTTGCTTCTTTTCAGAATGATTCTTGGTACTAATTTGCTTTTAGAAAAACTGTTTAAAGATATTGATGAGAATGATTTTAAAACATATAGAAAAAATAATATCCATGAAAACAAGATTGACATTGTATTAAAAATTACTATTGATATCATCAATAAGAATGATTCGATTTCTTCACATTCATTATTTCTCTATCTTGCTCGTTGGATCAAAAACAACATTTCTCTCATCAACGATCAATTTGATCATCGTCGTACCGAACATGAAACTAAATTTGCAATTTTTTTTGATGATATAATTAATCGCTTGTCAGAAACTAACAATAGTATAGTTAAACTTAACTTTCTTATTTCTATGAGAAGATTGTTGCTTTTGGACATAGATCAGGAGAACTTTAAACCATATGAGATAATTTACAATTATCTTTTTAAATATCTCTACTTAACATTAAGAAAAGGAGACGATGATAACGCTACAGAGATTTACAATGTTATCTACAAAAGAGCTCCATATATTTTATTAAATTTATCTAAAGTTGAAATTAGTGAATATAATACTGTTGTGTCAAGTAAAGAATTGTTTAATTTTAAGAAAATTTTTGTGGATCCAGTAAGGAAAATATATGATATTGGAAAAGAGAATCAAAATATAAATTTTCTTAAAAAGACTAATTTGTACAATGATTTATTTGTTATAGGATACAAGGATGAAGAAAGCTTTAAAAAATGGGATGGTAAAGTATTCGATATTTATGTTCATACAAGAATACAAATGGTAGTTATGCATCAATTTCTACTAGAAAATGATGTCAGCTTTTACGATATAGAAAAAAACTATGAGTTATTCTTACATTATTCCAAATACGATTGTAAGAATAATAAAAATGGCATTTCTGAGAATTTAAATAAATACCTTGCTGACAATTTATTGTCTTTATTCACATACGGTATCAAAAAAGACAAGATGAAGTATGAATCTGATTTAGAGATGTTTTGGTCTCATCTCTTTTATGGAACGATTAAAGAGAATTATTTACAAGAGTTTAAAGAATATTTTACAATTTATACGCGATTGATTTATCATGTATTCGATTATGAATTAAGCAAAGATAAATCTAAAAACAGTGAAGAAAAACCAAATATTAGGTTAATATATGATTTATGGGGAGGATTTAATCAATTTGTTAATCAGGATTGAAAGATCCTGTGAAAGATTTAAAATCAGATCTTATAAAACATAATGAATTGATTCCTTACGAACCAGTGTTAGGCGGTAATATGGGATTCTTTGATGAAGAAAATATTAGAATAATACATAATAAGGTATTTGCATATTTTGAAGATGGGCATATTGATGGTTATATGCTTCTTGAGTATCATGTTGCTCCAAAAGGGGTAATAACTTGGAAAGTATTGTATTCGTACTCTGATTATTACGATGGAAAGAAATAATTTATGGAAATTAGACAGTACAAATTAAAAGAGTAATAGATCAAAAGGATTATAAGGATGTGTGAAGATTATTTTTCAGATAGAGAAATTACAAAAGAATTGATGGATGCAATTAACAGGTATGAAGAATTTGATCCTCGCAACATCTTTATAAATTTCATAAACGATGAATTAACGAATGAGCAGGTCATTGAGAGATTTGATAAAGCTATAGCTGAAAAAGAACTGATTTCTCGTGATGATAAAACTTTCTTTAAAGCAAATTATTTGTAAGGTAATAGACATCGACAATTTAAGATTTAATAAATAATTGTAATAAAATTGCAAAAGGTCACTATTTGACACTATGCTATTAGTATATTGCAGGAAAACGGAGAATTTATGAAAAAGAAAAACAATGAAGAGACACTTGCAATGAAAGACGAATTAACGGATTTTCTCTTATACACTACTCCGGATGGTAATGTAAAAGTTGAAATATTTTTTAATAACGAAACAGTTTGGCTTACACAAAAAAGAATGGCTGAATTATTTGGTATAGGTGTTAATACAATAAATTATCATCTTAAAGAGATCTTTAAGACCGGAGAATTGGAAGAAAATTCAGTTATTCGAAAATATCGAATAACTGCCCAAGACGGTAAAAAATACAATACAAATTTTTACAACTTAGATAGTATTTTATCAGTGGGTTACAGGGTAAACTCACGACAAGCTACACAATTCAGAATTTGGGCGACAAAAATCCTTAAAGATTACATTATAAAAGGATTTGCAATGGATGATGATAGACTTAAAAACGGTAAGTATTTTGGTAAAGATTATTATAAAGAACTTCTTGAAAGAGTTCGTTCAATTCGTACCAGTGAACGAAGAATTTACCAACAAATAACTGATGTTTTTGCTGAATGTAGCATCAATTACGATCCTAAATCAGATATTACAAAATCTTTTTATGCCATGGTTCAAAATAAATTCCATTTTGCAATAACCGGACAAACAGCGGCTGAGATTATTAATTCTAAAACGGATAAAACTAAACCATTTATGGGAATGACGACTTGGAAAAATGCACCTGATGGTAGAATTTTAAAGTCCGATACAGTTATCGCAAAAAATTATCTTAGTGAAGAAGAGATCAAGAAATTAGAAAGAGCTATTTCGGGATATTTTGACTATATCGAAAGATTAATTGAGAATAGAACAATTCTAACAATGGAAAAACTCGCAGGATCAGTTAATAATTTTTTAGAATTCAATAAATATGATATCCTTGAAGGAAAAGGTAAAATATCACATAAACTTGCGGAGTTAAAAGCATTTGCAGAATATGATAAATTTAATAGAACACAAAAAATAGATAGTGATTTTGACAAAATTATTAAGACAATATCAAGTAAGAAAAATTGAAAAAAGTAGCACTAGGTCACTATTTGACCTAGTGTGGTTAGTATATTACTCTAAACAATTTACAATTTATCCCGATAAATCGTGAACAATTAAGAGTAATGAAAAATAAAGGAATGAATTATGAAAAAAAAGAATCAAGTAATACAAAATAACTCATTTACAGAGTTTATGATATATTCTTCTCCTAATGGAAAAGTTAAATTTGAAGTATTTCTAAGGGATGAAAACATTTGGCTTACACAGGCTAAAATAGCTGAACTTTTTGGAATAGAGAGAAGTGTGGTAACAAAACATTTGTCAAACATTTACAAAGAAAATGAACTTGATAAAGATTCAACATGTGCAAAAATTGCACAAGTTCAATTAGAAGGTACAAGAAATGTAAACAGGACAAAAATTACTTATCCGATTTCGATAAACAATGGAAATTGCTTGAGGAAGCCAGAGCAAAGTATGGGAATTAGGTAAATTTAAAAAATATTGGACTTAACAATGACAATTAAACTACATATCTCACCACGGATTATACCTTCAATAGCTACTTTATACAATGATACAAACCGTGTTTTCATGGAGTATATTGATAATTCCATAGACAGCGCTGAGGAATATTTTGACCCGGGCACTAACTCATATAAAAAAAATATCCACATAGCTTTAAAGGTCAAAAAGGATTCAGTCGAAATTGTAGATAACTGCAAAGGGATAACAAATTTCAATAAGGTAGTACAGGAGATCGGCAATTCAGATAAGAAAGCTCAACCTTGGACTAATGGACAGTTCGGCTATGGGATCTATTCTTTTATGGCTTCCTGCAAGGAATTAAAGATAGTATCTAAGCTTGATGGGGAAGCCAAAGCAAGAACTATAAAGATCAATAGAAAACAGTTTGATACTGACCATCAGGAGGATGTTTCATTCCCAGATCCTAGATTAATAAACTATAGAGGAAAATCAGGTACGAAGATCTTTTTGAAATATTTTGATAAAGATATGTGGAAACAAATTGATTTTAATGAAATCAAAACTGAAGTAGAAAAACATTTTGAACTTCTTCTATGCAGGAAAAATCTGGAAATAAAACTTATCAATGAAGAAACTGGAACTGAAATTAATTGCTTACCTTTTGATTATGCAAAATATAATGGTGAAGAATATATTGACGAACTACATGACTTTAAATTTATTAAAGGTAAAAAGCACAAAAGGCTTGTAAAATTCAATTCGCTTATGCCTGTCAGAATTTATATAAAAGTGACAAAAGGGAAGACAATTAGTAAACCACCAGTCTTTATTACAAAAGGAAGAAGGATTGCCGAAATCAAAGAAGTTCGTATGTTTAAATCTAAACATAAAAATGACATCTGGGGACATCCTAATATGACTGGTTATATTGACCTTTCTGATTTCTTAGAGCCTACTATCGCTAGAAATGACTTCAAAAATAATGACCGTTCAAAAGCTTTATTTTATGAGCTAATTGAGCTTGAACCTTTAATTATGGATGTAATAAAAGAGGTAAATAAAGAAACTGATGATAAGCATTATGAAGTACTTCAGAATAAACTAAATAAAGCTTTGTCAAGACTTGCCAGAAAAGATGCTATGAAATTTAGAACCGAATTTCTGAAAGGTAATGAAGTAAATCTTGATAAAGAATCAGGTAATTATCCAATTGAACAGAACTTAAGTGCAGACATAGAAAATGCTGAAGATTCTCAAAGTGGGTCTGAAGCAGACGGTAATGAAAAGGATGGAAAGAATAAAAAGAAGTTTCCATTGAAGGGAGAAGAGAGCCTTTTTAATGATTCTGATCTCAAAGGGAAGGAAAGAAAAAAGAGTGGATTTAATATTAAGATTGCTGATTCTGAACCACCGTTGGATGAAAATGATACACAATTACGATCTCAACTTATTGGTGATGACGTTATAATATACAGATTACATCCTGAGTTTGAACAAAGAGT
>JAQICF010000226.1 GCA_027858795.1 Candidatus Delongbacteria bacterium
GGAATACGATGGATCATATCATCCTTTTGTACTAAATTCATTTTCCTTGAATGTTACGATGAATCAAGACAGTACTTATAGTTTCAATTCTTCGGGATCTATATCCGATGATTTAAAAATAGTCACAAATATTGCCGGAGAAAACGTTAGTTTTAGCGATTATAATGGACAATAATTGCCATAAAGGGTTGTCTTTAGGATAGCCCTTTTTTTATATCTCTTTAATCTCTATCGCTAACTCTTCAGTTACTCCTTTGACAGTCATTAAATCCTCTACAGAGGCTTCTTTGATGCGTTTTAGCGATGAAAATTTCTGAATCAGTAGCTTTCTCGTAGCAGGTCCCACACCTTTTATATCCTCAAGCTGAGAGCCAATGGTCTTTCCTCTGAGGTTCTTATGATAAGTTATTGCGAACCTGTGAGCTTCATCTCTGACCCTTTGAAGTAAAATTAAAGCTGATGATGTTCTCGGAATAAATACAGCTTCACTTTTACCGGGAACGAAAACTTCCTCAAGTCTTTTTGCCAGACCAATTATTGGTATTTCAGATAGACCGAGATCTTTTAATATTTTCACAGCAGAAGAAAGTTGACCTTTGCCACCATCGACCATTAAAAGGTCAGGGAAGATAGGATCATCTTCCTCAGAAAGTCTTTTATATCTTCTTACAACAACTTCACGCATGGATGCAAAATCGTCTATTCCTGCGACAGTATTAATCTTAAACCTTCGATAGCCTGTTTTATATGGCTTTGCATTTTTGAAAGTAACCATGGAAGCTACAGTTTCCTTTCCTGCGAAATGTGATATATCAAAACATTCAATTATATTCGGGATTTTTTTGAGATCGAGGTCTCTCATAAGTGAATTTAAGCTTCTCGGAGTGAAATCTTTCTTCATTTTCTCCAATTTCATATCGTTAAGAAGCATTTTAGCGTTCTTCTGAGCAAGGAAAAGCAGCTTTATTTTATCTCCAATAGAAGGTTTGAATATTTTGACCTTATGATCATCAAGAGAGCTTAACCATTGTTCTATGGTCTTCTTATCGTCAATTTCTATCGCTGATACTATTTCATAAGGAATATCGTGCTGTGAAATATTGTAGTATAGCTTAATGAATTCATCGAGTACTTCTGAAGCGGATCTTCCGTAAACACTTTTTAGGAAGAAATTATTCCTTGCTATCAATCTACCGCTTCTAAGCTTAAAAACAACACAGCAGGCATCATTGTCTTCGATTTCAACAGCAAAATAATCTGTTGGTTCACCTGTGGCATTTTCCACTTTTTGTCTCTGAGAGAAAGTTTCGACCAGATTTGTCGCATCTCTGTATTCAGCTGCAGATTCATAATTCTTTATCGTTGAAGCATTTTTCATTTGCTCAACGAGTATTTCATTGAGTTTATTTTTTCTTCCGTTGAAAAAAGCAGCTATGTTTTTAATTCTTTCATTGTAATTTGATGCATTCTCAAGACCTTCGCATGGACCGTTACATATCTTTATGTGGTGATCCAGGCATACTTTATGTCTTTTATTATCAATTGAATCCTGCGTGATATTCAGCTTGCAATTTCTAAATCGGAGTATCTTCTTAAGATTTTTCAATAGATTACGAACACCTTTTACCTGCATGAATGGACCTATATACTTTGAACCGTCGTCGATGATCTTTCGAGTAATGAATATTTGAGGAAATAGTTCTTTAGTGATTCTGATGTATGGATAGGATTTATCATCTTTGAGATCTATGTTATACTTAGGTCTGTGCTTTTTTATCAGGTTTGATTCAAGCAGAAGAGCTTCAAGTTCGTTATCTGTGATTATATATTCTATCGAATGGATCTTTTTTACGAGTATTTCGGTTTTAAACTGCTGATGCTTACCGATATTAAGAAAATACGACTTTACTCTAGACCGTAGATTTTTAGCTTTTCCGATGTAAATTATCTTATCGTTCTTGTCTTTGTAAAAATAGACTCCAAACGTAGTCGGAAGATTTTTCAGGATATCTTTGAATTTATCTTTCATGAATTATAATATATGAATTATTTATTGATTTGTCATTTAATAAGGGATTCGTAGGGGCGTAATTTATTACGCCCGGTTTATGTGGGTAATTTGGTAATATTTATTATTAGGGCGTTATAAATAACGCCCCTACAAATAAAAAATATTATTTGATTTTTATCCCGTCTTTTAGCAAATCAAAGAATTGCCCGGTAGGGCAGAGATAAAGACACCATGGGTTCTTTATGAATAATGAAGTGACGAAAATAACTGCACTCGCAATTATCGTTATCATTGATGCTGAAGAGAATAAAAATATTGTAAAAGGTTCTATTTCAGACAAGTTTATATTTAATGTTGTAGTAACAATTATTACGATAGATACGAATATGAGCAAACGTATTCTTCTAAGTGTTTTGATCATTTTCCCATTCAGTTTTATCTTCTTTATTGGTAATTTCCCCAATAATGTCTGAATGTTACCGAAAGGGCAGATGTAATGACAGTGTAAATGCCTGTTGAAAAAGAGTGGGATTATCACTGCAAGAGACAGCATTAAAAGGGTTACATAAGTTGTAAATATTGACAGTCCCTGGATAGATAAACTCTCTAATAAATACATTGAAATCGATTGTCCTGAAATTATTCCAAAGAATATAATAGATAATATTTGTATGATGTATTTATATTTATTTAGCTTTTTGACGAATATTGCTATTATTGAAATCAATAGCAGTAGATATAATACTATCGAGACGTTATGATCGAGAAACCTTATTTCAGTGCTATTTTTTCCTCCGGAGACATACTCTTTCATACCGGTTAAAATGGACATTCTTTTCTTAATAATATTTATCATTGCACGGGATGTATATGTAGCACCGGAAACTGCATCGACCTGTTGATCTATTATTTCTTCTACATTCTTTCCGTTCCACGAATCAAAGAATTTTATATTATCCAAACCAGACATCCAGGAAGGTGTTTCTCTGTTTTTCAGAATACCTAAACCGAGTATTTTCTCTTCCATATCAGCTATGATCATCACAGGGACATTTCCAGCGTAGCCTATTATTTCATCACAGAACGGGGATGATAGAATGAAATTTCCAACCTGATTTTCATCTTTATCGAAGATCTTTGACCATGTCGTAGGATAATTTACCTGCTCAATTGAACTCGCTGCAGGTATTTTTTCTTTTACAAGATTAATAATATATTTATGCTTATCAAAATCAAATTTCTCGCTGATCTCTTCTCTTGCCAGAAGGAATACAGCTATAAATACTATTATTACAGGTATTTTTAAAAGGTATCTTTTCATTGAGTTCAAGCTCTGGTTATTGCAAGGCACTAAAGTACCTTGTTCATTTAAATTCAAAGAAAAGTAAGGTATTTAGGGAAAAAAGAAAATGATAAAAAACAGAAGAATTTCTTATCATTTTCACTTTTTTGATCTTGAGCATGATTTATATTAAATTTTCACCTTCCTCAATCTCAATGAATTCGTTATTACAGATACAGAACTGAAGCTCATTGCCGTAGCAGCGATCATAGGTGAGAGTAACAACCCGAACACCGGGAATAATACTCCTGCTGCGATAGGAACCCCAAGAACATTATAGAAGAATGCAAAGAATAGATTCTGCTTGATATTCTTCATGATCTCATAACTTAAGTTCTTAGCTTTCACGATACCTTGAAGATCTCCTTTTACTAAAGTGATCTGAGCACTTTCAATTGCCACATCAGTTCCGGTTCCCATAGCGATCCCGATATCAGCCTGTGCCAGTGCAGGAGCATCATTTATACCATCTCCGGCCATTGCTACGATATTTCCTTCGGACTGCAATCGTTTTATTTCATTAAGTTTATCTTCAGGCATACATTCAGCCATAAATCCCGATAAATTCAATTCATCAGAGACAGCTTTTGCAGTATTCTGGTTATCTCCGGTGAGCATTATAACCTTAACACCTCTGTCCATTAACTCACGGACTGCTTTTTTACTTGATTCTTTCACCGCATCTGTTATCACAACAAACCCTACAATAATTTTATCAACTGCAATGTATGATACAGTCTTACCAAGCTTCTGCTCTGAAAGTATCTTGTCTTTAATTTCTGCAAGAATAGAAATATCATTTTCCAGCATCATTTTTTCGTTGCCTAATGCAATATTTTTCCCGTCAACGATACCAGTTACACCTCTTCCTGTAACTGCTTCAAAATCCTTTACTTCTTCAATTGAGATATTTTTGTCTTTTGCATAATTTAGGACTGATTCAGCTAAAGGATGTTCACTGGACTGATTTAATGAAGCAATGTATTTTAATATAGTATCATGATCCTCAGGATCGTCGGTAAATAATTTTTCAACAGAGGGTTTACCTTCCGTGATCGTACCTGTTTTATCAGTTATAAGAACATTGACCTTATTCATTCTCTCTAAAGCTTCAGCATTCTTTATTAGAACACCGGATTGAGCTCCTTTACCCACTCCGACCATGACTGACATAGGTGTCGCCAAGCCAAGCGCACACGGACAGGCAATGATCAATACTGCTATTGCATTTACAAAAGCATAAACATAGGCAGGTTCAGGTCCGAATATAGCCCAGATGAAGAATGTTATGACAGAAATACTAACGACAATCGGTACAAAGTATTTAGAGATGGTATCTGCTAGTTTCTGTATAGGAGCCTTTGACCGGCTTGCATCACTGACCATCTTGATGATCTGAGCCAGCAATGTTTCAGAACCAACCTTTTCAGCCAGCATGATAAAAGACCTGTTACCGTTTATAGTACCTGAGCTGACATTGTCTCCAATTGATTTTTCAACAGGGATAGGTTCTCCTGTTATCATGGATTCATCAATATTACTTTGACCTTCAGTGATCTTTCCATCTACAGGTATCTTTTCTCCTGGTTTTACTCTAAGATGATCTCCTTTGATAATTTTATCAATAGAGATGATTTCATCTTTGCCGTTTTTGACCAGAGTAGCTTCAGATGGCGCAAGTTTCAATAGTTCTTTTATAGCTCCGCTTGTTTGACTGTGAGCCCTAGCTTCTAATAATTGTCCTAAAAGAACTAATGTTAATATTACAGTTACGGCTTCAAAATAAACAAACACTGTTCCACTTTCGGTTTTAAATTGCTCAGGAAAGATCTCAGGAAAGAACAAAGCTACAATACTGAATATGAAAGCAACTCCTGACCCGATACCAATCAGAGTGAACATATTCAAGTTCCATGTTACAATAGATCTCCAAGCTCTTTCAAAGAACATTCTACAAGCGTAGAATACGACAGGAAGTGATAAGGCAAATTGTATTAGATTCCAATTATATTGACTTGTTACCTTAAGCAGGGGAGCTCCGGGTATCATGTCTGACATTGCTATTATAAATATTGGAATTGTAAATATTAGAGATACCTTCATTTTAAACAATAATTTTTTAAAAGACTTATCTTCCTCTGATCCTTCTTTTTTTAATTGACCGGGTTGTTCAATAAGGTCCATACCGCATACGGGGCAACTACCTGCTTTATCATAAGTTTTATCATCTTCACATCTCATGGGGCAATAATATATTCCATTACCATTATCTTGTTTTTTTTGTTCGTGATGATGATGTTCGTGCTTGTGTTCTTCAGAATTTACAGGTACCAGATGCATGTTGCAGACCGGACAGTCACCTTTCTCATCGTAGGTTTTATCACCCTCACATTTCATAGGGCAATAGTATTTAATTCCAACCTTTTCTTCAATAGTATAATGCAGACCTGATAATGTAAGAGTCTCTTGTAATTTTTCAATAGGAATATGTTTTGTCATTTCAATTTCAGCTTCATTATTCTTCAGATCTATGTAAATATGTGTAATTTCTTCTAATTTGCTCAATGAACCTTCAACACTTGTTTTACATCCGCTGCAGCTCATTCCGGTTATTTTGTATGAGTGTTTCATTTTTCCTCCTTTATTTTAAGGAATTAAATACTATCAACTGCTCTTTTTAGTTTGGATTCAATATTTGAAGCAATTTCTTTTAGTGGTTCGTTATCAATCACAGACATTGCTACAGTTGGTAAAATTGCAGAAACGATATTCTGTCCGTTTTTTTGATAAACTATGACATTGCATGGAAGCATTAATCCAACCTCGATCTCTGATTGCAAAGCTTTATACGCATTAGATGGATTACAAGCACCCAATATCACATAATTGCTAATATCAACGTCGAGTTTTTTCTTAAGGGTAGCTTTTACATCAATTTCTGATAAAATTCCAAAACCCTCTTTCTGTAATTCAGCTTTAACATTTTCTAATGCTTCAATAAATGTACCGTTTATTATCTTATTATATCCGTAATTTGAATTATTCATTTTTTATCACCTCTGAATTATAAAATTTAATGAGACTTTTTAGAAGGACTGTCTTTCAGATCACAACAATCCATCCTTTTTGTTCCGAAT
>JAQICF010000070.1 GCA_027858795.1 Candidatus Delongbacteria bacterium
CTGAAGGCGATGAAGAGTTTGCTTTCATGAAAAAAGCCTTAGTTGTTTTCAATGTAGAAAATGAAATGTATATTGGAAAAACAGAGAGGAATTATATAATTGGTAATAACAAGTTCCACTTCTATTTAGGTTTTAATAAGGATTTACATAATAGGTTAAGTGAAGGTAATACTACTGATGTTACAACGCGAGGATCAGGATTTTTCTTTATGACCCCGAAATTAGGTAAGCCATATACTGAAGAATTTGTAAAACGTCCTCCTGAGAAAGTAGATATGTTCAAAAAAGATAATTACGTTCAGATGTCTGCACATTACAGAACAAAAGAAGATGAAAATCTTGAGTTCATTACACATTATCAATTATATCCAAATGGTAAGTTGATCAGATGGAATGAATTTATAAAGACTGAAGATCTGGAGAAAAACATCTTTTTAACAAGCAATTTCTGGATGAATAGTGAGAATGCTTATATGCCTTGCGATAACACAGTTATTAAAACTAATAAAAGACTGAGAAATGAGCACAGTTATTGGCAGGATGCTAAATTGACGGAGAATTGGTTATATACTTATGGTAAGAAATTCAGATCAGCTGTGATATGGTCAAAGGATTCTAATTTTACTATAGGTGAATGGAATGTGGGTTTTGAATATGAGATTCCTAAAGAAAAAGGAAATTTTACAACTGAAAAAGAAGTGTTCTACTCTGAAGCTCCATCTGATTGGAAAGATCTGCGAATGATCGCTACTGGTATTGATTCGAAAGATGAAGAACCTGTAGATAGTTTCGAGGTCACTATCAATGATGGTGATCCAGTGATGAAAAAGGAGAATGTTCTTAATGTAAAAGATATTTCAAGTAAGGTAATAAAAGGTCATGAGGTAATTACTGCTGATGAAGGTGAAGTTACACATAATGATCTTTCTGTTAATCTTGGTAGTGATAATAATTCATCAGTTTCAAAATTCACTTATGAAAAAGAAACTGCAATTGACATTATCAATATTCATAGTAACTTAGGTGTTTTTGAGTATTTTGATAAAAGATTAGTCGTCAATCCATCTGATGCAGAGATAAAAGCTTCTAAGGATGATGGCATTGTTACAGTTGATAACGGAACTCTATCTTTCAGATCGGATGAAAAGTTCGCACCTTCAGTGTTCTCGTTGAAATTTAATGGGAAAGAGTGGCTAGATACTTTATATCCTGTAGTTAGCGCTAAATCTTGGTGGAGTAGTTGGTTCGGTGGACTTTTTACTTTACCAACAAGTATTGCTAATAAAAAGATGCTTGAGCAAAAGAGAAATTCTGATGTTTCAAGAGTTAAGGACAATTTTGGTAATGAATGGACAGGGATCAAGATCACGATGGAAATTACTGATCATGAAAAGCTTAAAGGTTATTTAATTGATTCTTATTTTATGGTTCTTCCGGGTGTGCCGGTAATGTGGTCATTTGCTAAAATTCACAATAACACAGGTAATTACTTGGACAACCATGTTGAAACTATGCTGTGGGCTAAAACATCGGAAGATATAAAGAATCATTACTTTATTCAACCTAGTACCGGATATAAATTCAATGCCGGTAAAGAGATGCAGAATGTTAAAAGAGAAAAACTTCTTATTTTATCTGAGGAAAATTCAGATGGATTTGTAAACATCTATTCTGCTGATGGTAAGAAAACCGGTTGTCATTTTGATACTGCTGTTTGTCTTGTTGGTGCGCCGAATGATTATAAATGTATGGATAAGCAGAATAAGGTTGTTGGTTCTAAGTTTATTATTTTCTCAGAAGATAAGTTTAAGGCTGACTGGTTAGTTGATTTGAAGAAGGTTAAACCAATAATCTAATTGATAATTGAAAATGGGGCGTTTTATTTACGCCCTATTTTAATCAAAATGAAAAATAATAATTAAATAGGAGTGAATGGATGAAAATTATCAACTTAACGAAAACCTTAATAGTTACATTGGTCTTTTCTCTTATTATTTCATGTGCAACAGATAAAGATCAGAATTATACAATTGAAATTGTTGATGGTGTTAAGCATATAAAGAATCTTAACATTCCTTCAAATGAAAATTTGAAAGTACAAATCAAAAAAGAAATAACTATTAATGGTTTAGATGAAAATTCACAAGATAGCCTGAGTATGTTTTCAAACATAATGGCTATTGATGTTGACAGAGATGGTAATATATATGTGTGTGATGCTATTTCATCTTCAATCAAGAAATTTGATAGTGAAGGAAATTTTGTTAAAAGCATAGGAAGGTTAGGTAAAGGACCTGGTGAGTTTGAATTCCCTACCTCATTTGTAGTTTTAGATGATACTCTATATTTAGGAGATCATTTTGCAAAGAGAATGATAAAATATGATTGTGATGGAAAATTTATTGATAATATTTTTGTTCCAAATGGTGTTCCACAAAGATTGAAATCGATCGGAAATGATAAATTCATTGGTTTTGTGACTTTATACTCAGAATCAGAAGAAGGTACTATTATGGATTACAATCTTGAGATAATTGACAAAAAATTTAAAACTGTTAGACAAATAACTAAAATTAGGAAAGTATTGGATGTTAATAAACCTAGCAAGAATACCGGGCATACTTCATTTGCTGTTGCAAAAGATAAAATCTATATTTCGAAAAATTCGGTTAATGATTATGAAATTAAATTATTTGATCTTGAAGGTAATTTAGAATCAATAATTAAAAGAAACTATAGAAAAGTTCAATATACAGATAAGGAAAGGAAAGAAAAAGATAAGCTTCTGATCATGAAAAATAATGGGCAAAAATATTTTGCAGACTGCAAAGACGAATATAAAACTACAATTAATGATATCTTTTATGATAAGTATGATAGACTGTGGGTTTCTTCATCTTTTGAAAGAACAGATAAAAATCGTTATGATTTTATTGTAGATGTCTTAAAGGATGGAATATATATGAATCAAGTTAAAGTTGAACTATGTAAAGATCATGATTTCAGGAGTTATAATGCTTTTGTATTTAAGAATGGTAAAATATATGTTGGTGATACTGAAGAAAATAGTGTAAAAGTGTTTAGTTATTAGTTAATTGCATTCTAATGTAAACTTATTTATAATGTTACAACAATAAATAAGTATAACACAGGGGTAAGTATATGAATAACCTTAATTCGATTAAAGTTGTAATAATTTCAATGATATTTATTATAGTATTATCTTGCACTACCGACACGAAAAAGAACTATGAAATTTTTGATGTGAATGGAATAAAAGTTTTTAAGAATAAAAACAAACCATCTGTAGAAAAACTAGAAATAAATCCTGTTGAATTATTTACTATCAATGGTACCGAAGAATCCAATGTAGATTCGACATCAATTTTTCAAAGACCTACAAAAATAGATATAGATAGCAAAGGGAATATCTATATTCTTGATTTTAAAACATCTTCAATCAAGAAGTTTGATAGGAGTGGTAAATTTGTAAAAAGTTTTGGTCAAAGGGGGCAAGGACCCGGTGAAATGGGGTTTACAGAATACATGGTGATAATCAATGATACGATCTTCGTAAATGATTCTCAAGCGGCTAGGATGGTTAAATTTGATGCGGAAGGAAATTTTATTAATAACATTTCAATCCCTACAGATTCTAGACAGAAAAATATGAGTTCGATCAATGCAGAAAGATTTGTTGCTAACCTTGAAAGTTATTCAAATAAAGAAGATGGTGTTTATTTAACATATAATCTTGTTATAACCGACTCGAAATTTCACGAATTAAAAAAGATAAGATTTTTTGAAATGAAAATTGATAATGATAATTTTAATAGGCTTGATATTTACGATCCATATACTTTCGGTGATGGGAAAATATTTTTTTCTGAGAATAGTGAAGATAAGTACCTGATTAAAGTTTTTGATTATGATGGTAACCATCTTTATTCAATAGAAAAATCATATCGGAGACAAAGTTTTTCCAATAAAGAAAGATCTGCATTTGATTCCTTATTTGCAAAAAGTGGAAGAGGTACTCCACCATTAAAAGCTCTCCACAAAAAAGCAATCAACAGTATGTATTACGATAAATACGGAAGACTTCTTGTTGCTTCATCAAGAGAAAGGAATGAAAATAGCAAATATGATTTCAATGTTGATGTTTTCAAAGATGGCATTTTCTTAAAGACTATTAATCTGGGTTTATTTGATTCTTATGATTTCTTGAATTTTGAAAACAGACTTTATTTTAAAGATAACAGAATATTTTATTTTAATAGTTCCGAAGCATTTATTAAAGTTTATGATTATTAAAGGTTTATTTTACGTCCTTTTTTTTATTTTCAAAATAAAGCTTGCTTATTCGAAAAAATATAGTTACTTTGGCATTTGCATTATTTAAAACAATCTAAATATGCTAAAAAGAACATTTCAACATCGTAACGGTGAATGCGAGAGTTGAAATTTTATAACAGTTCACCAAATACAAAGAAGGAAGAAAAATGAGTAAAGGTACAGTAAAATGGTTCAGCTCTGAAAAAGGTTTTGGATTTATCACACCTGAAGACGGTGGAAAAGATTTGTTTGTTCACCATTCAGAGATTCAATCAGATGGTTTCGCATCACTTAATGATGGTCAAGAAGTAGAGTATGAAGTTGGTGAAGGGCAGAAAGGTCCTTGCGCTAATAACGTTAAAGCAATATAAGTAACTATATATATTAGTTTTAAAAGCCGATGCAATGCATCGGCTTTTTTTTTATTCCATCCTTTTTCTCTTGCATTCCGTCTCAAAATGTTCGATTTTTTAATTATAGAATATTTTTTTTAAAACGGAGACAAACTTATGAAGAACATTCTAGCACCAATAGATTTTTCAGATGTATCTGAAAAAGTAATATTTCAAGCTGCAGAATTAGCTAAAGAATTTTCATGTAAGCTATGGTTATTACATGTAGCTGCTCCTGAGCCTGATTTTGTTGGTTATTCAGTTGGACCACAAGAGGAGAGAGATTGGAGAGCTTTAACACTTCAAAATGAGCATAGATATATTCAGGAGAAAGCATTATTCTTGGAAAAGGAAGGGATTAAAGTAACACCATTACTCGTTGAAGGTGAAACTATTTCCATTATTTTAGGAAAGATCGACAAATTTGATATTGATATGGTCGTTATGGGTACGCATGGTCATGGGAAACTGTATTCTTTGATCGTCGGATCTGTGAGCCAGGGAGTGTTACAAAAAACAACTGTACCTGTTTTACTTGTACCTGCTAGAAAGTAAGAAGTCCGTTAAATTTTAGAGTTTTTAAGATTCTGAAATAAATTCAGATTGACGGTATGAAGATAGATTGCCGCGGATAAAAAAAAATCCTCGCAATGACTTTCGCTACTTCCCTCCTAGTTCCACAAGTTCCATAACGATTGTTTGTTTTGTCCCATCAGGTTGTTCCTCCACTAACATAGTAGCTACATTGTAGAAGCTTACTTTATCAGAAACCAAATAGACAGAATGTGTCCCCAGTTTAGTATCTTTATCATTATAATACATTGCATCAACCGTGAAAATACCTGCGGGAACAGTCACCTCTCGGGGAATATTCCATTTTTTATGATCAGTCTTATTTAGTTTCTCGAAAGTATTATATGCAGCATCACCCGGTTTAGCTATATTTAAGGGAATTTTCTCGGGACCATCGTAGAAATATCCGCTTTTGATATTACCCTCTCTGTCAGATACAAGATTAAACTCCATAGTATTGGCAAATATTGCAGCAACACCGGTAGTTTGTACGGTTTGTTTGATATACACACCGCTTCTATTAATTTCTGTAATTTGAACAGTTACAGTAGTTTCACCGATCATTGCTTTGGATTGTTCATCTTCAGCATCTATTTTAGATTTATAGACCGCATAGTCGCCAACTCTCACATTATCATGTAACATTATTTTGTTTGAAATAGGAGTATTCTTTATTGTACTCTGAAGCATCATGCTCATACATGAGGTCAGTAGAAGCATTGAAATTACAGTAATTGATAATAGTATTTTTTTCATTATTTTGTTCTCCATTTTATTTATTTAACTTTTTCTCACCGGCTTGTATTTTAACTTGCAGCATATTTTCCACAGGTACTAAAGGACAAGAGTAGTTGTAATTATACGCACACCATGGGTTGTAAGCCAAATTAAAATCCAACACCCACTTCAATCCGATCTTATCATCATTCTCTGTAAGATCAAGATATCTACCTGCACCATAAGTTTCTTCAGCAGTAGTTAAATCTTTGAAAGGGATGAATAGTCGAGTGTCTTCTGCTTTAGATTTATATGCAATAAGTGTATTTTGTATGTTATCAATAATAAATTCAAACTTACCCCATTTGATGAAAAATCTGTCATTCCCTTTTGAATCTTTTATTATTTCCTGCTCCTTTTCTGTAAATTTCTGAAGTTCCAATTCTAATCTGTATTTCAGGTTAACATTGAAGTAGTTCAAGTTGGCAAATTCCGAGAGTTCTTCCTTCATTATCGGAGAATGGGGATCATTTTTAAACGAATCATCTTTAAATTTTCGGTTATTTGAGATCTGTTCTCTATAATTCATAATATCCATATTTTAATCACACAATAAATTTTTTGTAATCGATCAGTTGTTATGAAAGTTAATAAATACCTTCAAGTTTTAAAAGAAAAAAATATTGCATTAACAATTATTTTTTAGTATCTTACTACTGTATAACACACTGTAGTTTAAAATGGGGTAGTTAAGCTGTTGCAAAAGAAAATAGAAAAAACTTATAAAGCTTGGGAGAAAGAATTCAAAAAGGGATTTTCATCCTATATTATATTAAAGTTATTGAATGATAAGGATATGTACGGCTACGAAATAAAAGCAAAATTAGACGAAATTCTCGTTTCAGATGTTCAATTTCAAGAAAGCGGCATATATCAAAATCTAAAAAAATTAAAAAGTAAGAAATTCGTTATTTCAGAAATCAGGAAATCTGAGAAAGGACCAAAACGGAAATATTATATAATAACTAAGTCAGGAATAGAACTTTTAAATGAATTTACTACTCATTTTATCTATCCTGTAAGTAAATCGATCGTGGAAATGATAGAAAGAGATAAAAATAAAGGAGAATCAAAGTGAAACCGTTATTCATAGGTGATTTAAAAATAGAAGTACCAATAATTCAAGGTGGAATGGGAGTTGGTATTTCTCTTTCCGGTTTGGCAACTGCTGTTGCAAACGAAGGAGGAGTAGGAGTAATTGCTTCTGTAGGAGTTGGATTACTAGAAGATGATTTTAAAGAAAATTATCAGGATGCCAACCAAAGAGCATTAAGAAATGAGATCAGAAAAGCAAAAGCAAACACAAAAGGTGTAATTGGTCTGAATGTTATGATGGCATTAACCGATTATAAGGAAATATTAAACATAGCTATGGAAGAAAAAGTTGATCTATTGATCTTAGGTGCAGGTCTTCCTACGGATGTACCGAATATCATCGGGCAGGAAAGACTTAAAGAATCTAATGTTAAGATTATTCCAATTGTTTCATCCGGGATCGCTGCAAAGATCATTCTCCGTAAATGGGATAGGAATTTTGGCATTATACCTGATGCATTTATTGTAGAGGGTCCTTTAGCTGGTGGTCATCTGGGATACAAACCTGATGAGCTTGATCACGAAAAGAATAAGTTAGAGAATCTTATACCTAAAATAATTGCAGAGATAAAACCTTTCGAAGAAAAATACAATAAAGTGATCCCACTGATCGCAGCTGGTGGAATTTATACAGGTAAAGATATTTACGATATTTTTAAATTAGGTGTAAAAGGGGTTCAGCTGGGTACCAGATTTGTTGCTACCACTGAATGTGATGCTACGGATGAATTTAAGAATGCTTATGTAAAATGTAAGAAGGAAGATATAGTTGTTATTCAAAGTCCTGTAGGTTTACCTGGTCGAGCAATTAATAATGAATTTCTTAAGCATGTTCATGATCCTGAAAGACCTAGAGACAAATGTCCGTGGGTTTGTTTAAGTAGTTGTGATATAAAGAAAGCACATTATTGTATTGGGATGGCTCTTGCAAATGCAAAGAAAGGTGATCTTGACCATGGTTATGCTTTCGCAGGTGCAAATGCTTATAGGATAGATAAGATCGTTCCAGTGAAAGAGTTAATGACAGAACTCGTTGAAGGATTTGAAGCAGCAGAGAAAGAAGATAAATAAAATTTCGTAGGGGTAACCTCCCATAGTTACCCTCATTCGTATAAAAAGCCCGAAGATTCGGGCTTTTTTTGTTATTTCAAGCAAATAATGATAAAAAACATTGCCAAAAGAATAGTATTTTATTTATATACATACTGTAAGTTGTATAGTAACTAAATAAAAAGGGAATGTTTTTATGAAAAGACTTGGATTGATAACAATAATATTGCTGATGTCATATTTAGTTTCAGCTCAGGAAACTAAATCAATAAACATGACTTATAAGCAAAAATTTGATATTGTAAAAGCGGATAATTTGTATAAAGGACAACAAATTCAAACGATTTCGTTTACAGGAAAAGATATTGTATCATATTCAGAGAAGACAGGTGAGCCAAATATCCCTTGGATAGTTGTAAATGTTTCCGTTCCAAATGGAGCTGTTTTCAAAGATGTTGAAATAATTAAAAATAATTCGATTCTACATGAAAATGTTCTTATTGAAGCAGTACAAGAAATTGTACCGGTTAGTTATAGTGGTCAAGTAAATTATGTAGAACCAAATTATATCTCTGTTGATCAAAATATTTACCCTCAGAATAATGTGAAATATGCAGGAACAAGTAAGCTAAGTACTTACACAATATTTAATTTTTTGGTAGCTCCTTTTGAATACGATGTAAAAGCAAAAAAATTATATGAGATACAAGATATTGCTTTAGAAATTACTTATGACCTGGAGAAAGATATCAGCTCTGTAAAAAAATGGGATGATGGTGATTTTTACGAAGTTGTAAAAAATATTGTTGTTAATAGTGACGAAGTCCCTGCTCCTGTAAAAAGGGTTGGTAGTAAAGAAGATGTTAAACATCTAATAATTACTAATTTATCTATGAAAAGCACATTTCAAGCTTTATCTGATCATAGAATAGAAAATGGACTGACATCAGAAGTTATTACATTATCAACGATACAATCAAATTACTTTGGAAGTACTACTCAATTAAAAATCAAGAATTGCATAAAGGATTATTATGAAAATAAGGGTCTAAAATGGGTAGTTATAGGTGGAGATGATTTAATTGTACCTGATCAAAATGTCTATGGTGCTGTCAATGGTACTGATTGTGAAGATTATACCATTCCAGCGGATCTCTTTTATACGTGTTTTGATGGTGAATTTAACTGGAATGCCAATGATGATGATAAAGTAGGAAATGTAGATGATAATGTAGATATGGCTCCTGAAGTTTATATTGGCAGAATACCGGTAAGGAGCGCGTATCAAGCAGCAGCATATATTAATAAATTAATTGACTATGAAGAAAATCCTCCTGTGGATATCGCTGATAAATTTTTAATGACTGGATGTGAACTATGGGGTAGTGTTGGTTCAGTCAGTGACGGTGAGGCAAAAAGTGAAGATATGTGGAATAAATATATTTCTGACTATTGGCAAGGTACAAAATACAGATTTTATGATTCAAATACAGATTTTACTGGTGGAGCTTCTTACGATTTAACTGCTTCAAACTTACAAGAACAAATAAACAATGGTTATGGATTTGTTCATATGGCTACACATGGATCTCAAAGTATTTGGGGTGCTGAAGGAGGTTATTACAGTTCAAATGGAGCTTTAGCTCAAACAAATACTAAAATGGGTATAATAGCCACAATTGCTTGTATTACAAATGCTTTTGATTGTGATGCAACTGCGACTTATTCGAACTGCGATGGGGGTCCTTATATGCAAGATCCATCATTAGGTGAAGGATTTATTAGAAATCCAGATGGTGGTGCTGTTGGGTTTTTGGGTAGTTCAAGATATGGATGGGGTTCCGGAGCAACTGCCTCACATGGAACATCATTCCAATATAATGATCAATTTTTTTACAAGTTATTTACAGGTGAAGGTCAGAATTCAGAAACAGGTAATAGATTCGGTGCTGTTGCAGCTATAGCTAAACTTGAATATCTTGGTTCTTCAGCTACAAATGGAGCATATAGGTGGATAATGTATACATTGAATGTAACAGGTGATCCAGCTTTGAAAATTATTACAAGCAATGAGATGTTAAGTTGTAAAATCACATCTCCTGAAAATAATTCTTCTTATGAAAGCGGTTCAATTATCAATATTGCAGCTAAAGTAATAGATTTTCAAGGTAAAAGTATTTCAAAAGTATCGTTTTATTTAAATGATGAACTTCTAAATGAAGCCACAACAATACCTTACTCTTTCAATTGGGACACTTCCGGATTAAATTCAAATATTTACAGAATTAAATCAGTAGTAACTGATAACGAAGGTAACTCTGAGGAAGATGAAGTTTCAATAAGTTTGACCAGTTTTGTTACTATTGATAATTTTGAAACGGGAGATTTTACTAAAAACCAATGGGTGTACTCTGGTAACTCTGACTGGACTATTGATGATACTGATGCTTATGAAGGACAATATTCATCAAGGTCTGGTGATATAAATGATTCTCAGTCAAGTAGAATGACTTTAACAGTAGATTTTGTAACGGAAGGTGCTGTGAGTTTTTATAGTAAGGTATTCTCAGAAGGTAATTATGACTATTTGAAATTTTATGTTGATGATACTGAAATGGGAAGATGGAGTGGATATGTTGATTGGGATGAGATTCATTTCAATATTCCTTCAGGTACACATGATTTGACTTGGGAGTATAATAAAGATTCAGGCACTTCAGTTGGCACTGATTGTGCTTGGATAGACAACATTCTTTTGTCAGGTGTTACCTCAGGTATAGAAACCGAATATAGTACTCTACCAATCGAAAATGAATTATATCAGAATTATCCGAATCCTTTTAATCCTGTAACAGAGATCAACTTTTATCTTTCAAATAATGAGCAGGTTAAACTTAGTGTGTTCAATGCATCAGGTCAGCTTGTAAAATCCCTTGTTGATAAAAGTCTAAATATTGGTATGTACAGTATCAGTTTTGATGCTTCTAACTTAAATTCTGGAATATATTACTACAAATTGATGACTTCTTCACAAACATTAGCAAAGAAAATGCTTTTGATCAAATAGTATCATATGATACAAACTTAAAGTAGAAGCTGTTATTTGTTATAAAAATACAAGCCCGATAGTTAATGTCGGGCTTTTTAATTTAAAAATAAATCTTGCGTTTTAGTTATACAGAATATACAATTATGCAGTATAATGTAGTATGAAAGTTATAGTGCAATATGTAAACTATAATGTAATATATAAAACAGGACAAGTTAATATGAAGAAATTAGCAGACAGAACAAAATTGATTACAAGATCAAAAACTTTAGCTGTAACAGCAAAAGCAGCAGAACTTAGAGCAAGTGGCCAGGATATTGTTGTGCTAACCGTTGGTGAACCTGATTTTCCTACACCTATGAACATTAAAAATGCAGCGAAGAAAGCTATAGATGAAAATTTTACAAAATATACTGCTGCAGGCGGTATTAATGAGCTTAAAGAAGTTGTTGTAAAAAAATACAAAGACGATTTTGATGTTAATATTACGATCGGAAATGTTATTGCTTCAAACGGGGCAAAGCACTCACTCGCAAATATAATTCTCGCTACCTGTGAAAAAGGAGATGAGGTTATTATTCCTCAACCTGCATGGGTATCTTATCCTGAGTTGGTAAGATTGGCAGAAGCAACTCCAGTTAATATTTATACTGATGAATCAACAGGGTTCAAAATTACTCCCGAGATGCTTGAAAATTCTATCACAGACAAAACAAAATTGCTGATACTTTGTTCCCCTTCAAATCCCACAGGTTCAATTTATACAAAGGAAGAACTGATCGAACTTGCAAAGGTGATCAAGAAGCATGATATCTATGTAATATTCGATGAAATTTATGAAAAACTGATCTATGATGGAAAAGAGCATTTCTCAATGATGAAACTTGAAGATATAAGGGAAAATGTTATATCAATAAATGGTGTAAGTAAAACTTATGCAATGACCGGTTGGCGTATCGGTTATGCTGTAGCCAATGAATCTATTATTCAGATTTGTCACAAAGTTCAAAGCCATATGACCTCAAATCCTAATTCAATAGCTCAGAAAGCTGCAATTGAAGCTTTGGAAGGAGATCAGACGGAAATTGAAGAAATGAGAGAAATATTTGAAGATAGAAGAAATATCGGTTACGAACTAATTCAACAGATACCTAATACTCAATGCTATAAACCAGATGGTGCGTTCTATTTCTTTGTGGATTTTTCGTATTACCTAGGAAAAGAATTCAACGGTGAAGTTATCAAAACAAACGATGATCTGTGTGAGTTTTTTATCACTGAATTAAAAGTTGCTGCCATTACAGGATCTGCTTTCGGATCAGATAAACATGTCAGATTCTCTTTTGCAACAAGTAAAGAGAGATTCAAAGAAGGTATGGATAGGATAATTGAAGGATTAAAACTGTTAAAGTAAAAGGATAATATGTCAGAAATAATACACGGAAATAATCCGATCATTGAGTTACTGGAAAATGATCCTACGAAAGTAGAGAAAGTACTTATTGTAAAAGGGTCAAAAAGTGATAAGATAAATAAGGTGATCGAGCTATGCAAAGCAAAAAGTATTCGATTCGATCTATTACCTGCAGAGAAAGTAAATTCTTTGTTGGAAAGGCATGAGCATACAAATGTTTTGGCAATGATCAGTGATTTTAGATATATGGAATTGCATGCTGCACAGTTTTCTGAGAACTCAAAAGTTGTCATTCTTGATAATATAGAAGATCCACACAATTTTGGAGCAATAATAAGATCAGTTGCGGGAAGTGGGGCAGAAGCAGTCATAATTCCTGACAGAAATGCTGCTCAAGTTACCGATACTGTTGTAAAAGTTTCAGCAGGAACTATTTTTAAGATAAATGTTATCAGAGTAAAGAATATTGCTCAAACTTTAGACTCTCTCAAAGATTTGGGATTTTGGGTCGTCGGTACAGATATGAATGGGGATAAGGATTTTAGAGAATTTGATTATTCACCTAAAAGTGCTATTGTTATCGGTAATGAAGGTAAAGGAATGAGAAGACTTGTCAAAGAAAAATGTGACGATCTTGTTCGTATTGATCTGAAGAACAATGTGGAATCTTTAAACGCATCAGTCGCCGCAGCATTAGTATTATTTGAGGCTACAAAAAAATAAATTTCTCACAAAGACATCTCTTACAAAGAAAGATCCTGAATCAAGTTCAGGATGACAAAGAAAACGAATTCAATGAACGAACTTATCACTTATAACTTACCACTTATCACTATTTTTACTCTTTCGTCATCAGCTGAACAACACTATTGTTCCTAAAAAAGCTGAGAATTTTTAAGAACATATAAACCAAAGTCAATATTACAATGATTATCGAAGATATAATAAATATCTTGATATTATATTCAGGATGAATCATTTTGGAGATCATATCATCAGTATAAGAATTTAGTAAAACATAGATCGATAGATAGGCTAAACTTCCTCCCATTATCATTCCTGAAATAATAAATTTCGTATATTGGAATAGCCAAATTTTAATAACGTCTAAATAATATACTCCCATCGCGATCTGAATTCCCATTTCTTTCTTAAGGTTAAGAAGCATATATTTGAGCTGATTCTGAATGAAAATAAATATAATGATCAATATGAAAACTATAGGTAGAAATAGAATGACATCGATCCTTGAAAGGTAAGTGTTTAATGTCCTGAAAATGTCATTTTCATTTTCCTTGATCTCATATCCTTTGGATGTGATCGTTTTAGCTGCTGTTATCATCTCGGCTGATGTTTCAAAGAACAGTTTGATACTTGAAATTGTTACAGGAGTATTGATCTCTTTAGCTATTTTCTTCAAAATTACTGCGGGTAAAGTTATTCCGAGGAATTCAACATTTGAATCCATTCCGATTATTATCACTTTCGTTGTTATTGATTTTCCAGATTTAGCAAAACTATTCTTACCCATTGTAAGTTTTAACTTTCTACCGACTACGATCTTCTCAGAAAGCTTAGGTAGGTCATTTGCAGGTGCGAAACTGGAATTATAAATATCCAGTAACTTTGACGATACAATTGCTCTGACAGTTTTAATATCATTTTTATTATACCACTTACCTTCAAAAGGTCTTTCCTCACCGAAAACAGAAAGATCAGAACCGTATTCCATATCGAAAAATCTTCCATTTAAAAATGAAGGTGCTTGTAAGCTATATGTAGGACTGGCTTGTTTTACTCCCTTCAATTCTTTCAAGTATTCAACATCCTTATCGGATAATTTGCCTTTGCCAAAAAGAGATGGTGTATTTACTTTGATGTATGCAAGATCAATTTCTTTAGGTACAATTGTAATGAAAGTATTACTTTCTGTGCTAAAAATCTTTCTTATAGTTTTATGAAACGTTGATGAAAAAGTTATCAAAAAGAAAAGCATAAAGAACATAAGAAGAAACACAATGAAAACATGGAGCTTGAACCGGGTTTTCTTCTTGAAGTAATTATTAGATATTTTAATAATTGTATTGAATTTCATTCAAGCACTGTTCTAGTATTATTTCAGACTAACATTATAAGAAAAGATAGGTATAAAGTCCATAGAAAAACATTTTCGAATTCGGAAATAAGAATTTAGAAATTAAATTTTGTTTTCTTGACTTGAGCACAAATTATTAGCATATTAAAGTTGTAAGTATCATTTATTATGTGATGAAATATAAAATATTATGGGTGTAAATATGGGTTTAATTAATTTTTATGCAGCTTGGATAGGTATTGCACTTGGATTTGTCGCAGGTGCCGTAATAGGTATGTTTTTTCACGATGATTATTGGGCAGGAGGATATGTTTCATGGCAGAGAAGGATGATAAGATTGGGTCATATTTCTTTTTTCGGGCTGGCATTTATTAACTTAAGTTATGCATTTAGTGTGAAGCTGTATAATATTAATTTTGGAGACCAGGTAATATCATACTTGTTTGTGATAGGTGCAATTTCAATGCCAATAGTATGTTTTCTCTCAGCTTACAAAAAGCCTTTTAGGCATCTATTCTTTATTCCTGTAGTGAGCTTAATATCAGGAATAGGATATTTCATATTTGGAGGAATGATACAATGAATATTGGTCTAATAGCAATGAGTGGAATAAGAGTTGTCGATACAGAACTTCTAGAGTTAGGTTTAACTCTTCCGGGTTTCGTTGACAGAAGTAATATCATCGCATCTCTTCCTAGTCTAGGTTTACTGATTTTGGCTGGTATGACATCAAAAGAGCACACAATAAAATATATTGAAGATCACAATCTACCTATTGGAGAAGAGTTCGAAAAACTTATAAAAAGTTTCGATATGGTAGCAATATCAAGTTTTTCAGCTCAGATAAAAGAAGCTTATGAACTTTCAGATAAGATCATGGCTCTCAAAGTTCCCGTAATCCATGGCGGACTTCATGTAACCTGTCTACCTAAAGAAGCAAAAGAACATTGTGATGCTGTTCTTATAGGTGAAGGTGAACTCCACTGGTTGAATATTATCAATGATGTCCAAAGCGGTCAGCTGAAAGATTTCTATGGCAGTGTTGAAGAAGAATACGATCTTAAAGATTCTCCAATGCCTGCTTTTGAATTACTGGATATTGAAAAGTATAACAGATTAACTATTCAAACGAGTAGAGGTTGTCCTCATTCGTGTGAATTCTGTGCAAGTTCCATACTTATAACAAAAAAATATAAGCAAAAACCAATAGATAAAGTTCTCGCAGAAATAGATAAAATAAAGACAATCTGGGAACATCCAATGATCGAGCTTGCTGAGGATAATACTTTTATCAACAAAGATTACTGGAAAGAATTGCTTCCACGACTTAAGGAAAGAAAGATCCGTTGGTTTACCGAAACAGATATTTCTCTGGCTGAAGATGAAGAGCTATTGAAATCTCTTAGTGAAAGTGGTTGTGCTCAGGTCCTTATTGGTTTTGAAAGTCCTGAATTAGGATCTCTTGAAGGAATAGAGACAAAAAGTAACTGGAAATCAAAGCAATTCACAAAATATAAAGATGCCATAACTAAGATCCAGTCATATGGAATAAGTGTAAATGGTTGCTTTATCTTAGGTCTTGATGATCAGGATAAAGATATTTTCGATTCAGTGTTTAACTTTGTAAAAGAAACAAACCTGCATGAAGTTCAGATTACATTGCAGACTGCATTTCCGGGAACTCCACTATACGATAGATTGGAAAAAGAGAATAGGATCATTGAAAAAGGTGCTTGGGAAAAATGTACATTGTTCGATGTGAATTTCATACCTAAAAAAATGACAGTTGAAGAGTTACGAAATGGATTTAGAAATCTTGGATTAAAGCTCTATAGCGATGAATTTACAAAACACAGAAAAGAAAATTTCAAGAATATCCTACGGGATATTATTAAGAATAAAAAGAATATCTAATAACCAACACGGAATATTCATTTTCCATCGGAACCGTAGGGTCGGGCTTTATGTCCGACCTAAAACGCAAAAAAGATTGCCACGGATTTTATAAAAATCCTCGCAATGACAAGAAAGGAGGATATAATGAAAAGTTTTAAACTTGTTTCAATTCTATTTGTAATAGGTGGACTTTATGACGGACTTCTGGGTTTATATTTTTTAATGTTCCCAGTGAAAATATTTGATTATTTTGAGGTAACGAGGCCTAATCATGTTGGATATATTCATTTTCCTGCGTTACTGTTGATTACTTTTGGGATCATGTTCTTTCAAATTGCTGCAAATCCTAAAAAGAATGAAAATTTAATACCATATGGTATTTTATTGAAAGTATCATTTTGTTCAGCTGTATTCTATCACTGGTTCGAGAAAGGAGTTCCTTTTTTCTGGAAACCTTTTGCCTTTATTGATCTTGGATTTATGTTGCTTTTCTTTTGGGCTTTTTCTGCTTTAAAGAGAGAAAGAAGAGAAAAAGACCGTATAGAACTGGGCTAAAGTTTAATATTGACATACTTTTACATTTTATATAAATTGACAAAATATGAAAATCAACGAAAGGAATACACCGTTAAATTTTTTTAAAAAAGGTTACAGTTGAGGTAGCTTGAATCCTGTATTGGTGTCTTTCGTGTAAAAGATTTTTTTAGATGTAATAAATTTTGCATTTCTTCGTCATAGAATTAAAATTTGCGGCATGATATGGGCATAAAATGTTATGCCCCTACAAAATTAGTTTTCACATCTAAAAAGAACTTTTAAAATTTAAATAAAAACTAACGAAATACATTCATTAGCCATAAAATAAATTCTAGCATTTATTTATAACTTAACTATTGGAGAAAAACATGAAAAAGTTTCTTGTAATTGTAATCACAGTGATGCTGGCAGGTTTTATCAGCTGTACAAAGAATGTTGAAAAGAAAGAAGGTCTCGCAGGAGATTTGAAAATAGCAGGTGGGACTGCCCATATTCAAATTATGAAAACTGTTGCAGAAATACTTATGAAGGAAAACCCTGAATTAAATATCAGTATAAGCGGTGGCGGTAGTGGTCTGGGAATTAAACAAGTTGGTGAAGGTCTTGTGGATATTGGTAATTCCGGACGAGATCTGAAAGATTCGGAGATAAACGAGTTCGGACTTATTCCTCATAAAATAGCAATAGATGGAATAGCAATAGTTGTTCATCCTTCAGCATCTGTTGAAGAACTCTCTTTTTCTCAGATCCAGAATGTTTTCTCAGGAAAGATAAAAAATTGGAATGAAATAGGTGGTGCTGACCTCGCTATAAATATTTACACTAGGGACGCAAAAAGCGGTACTAGAAAGATCTTTGAAAAACTGGCTATGGGTGAAGCAAAGATCACTGATATCGCAAATTTCGTTACATCCAACGGGAATATGAAAGTTCTTGTTGCCGGAGATGAAGGAGCGATAGGGTATATGTCTGCCGGTTATTTAGATGATACTATAAAACCTCTTGCTGTTGAAGGAGTAGTACCTACACTGGAAAATATCAGGAACAAGTCTTATAAAATTCAGAGATATTTGTATTCCGTCACTAAAGGTGAGGCAAAAGGGATAGTAAAAGTGTTATTAGACAGAGTTCTTTCCGAAGAAGGACAGAATGTCGTAGCTAAAAAAGGATTTATCAAAGTTAAATAATGATTAAAATTGACAAGGAAATATTTTTTAAAAAACTGATCACTATAACGGGCAGATTGATCATCATCATAATTTTAATTCTGCCTGTAGTACTTATTGTTAATTCTATTCCGATGCTCAGTGAAAATTCACTAATCACATTACTTTTCTCAGACTGGAAACCCTTGGAATTTAATTACGGGCTAAGATCTTTTATTTTTACTTCAGTGATAACAGCTCTCTTCTCATCTATAATAGCATTTATTCTCAGTTCGCTTACAGCATTATACCTTTATTTTTACAGAGAAAGAAAAATCGGGAAATTGTTATACGGATGTATTAAGATCATGAGTGGTATTCCGACTGTCGTTTACGGACTTGCAGGAATACTGCTGATAGTACCTCTGATCAGAAATCATACTCCTTCATCATCTGGATTGAGCTTACTTTCAGTGATAATCGTTATGAGTATTCTTATCATTCCTACAATGACTGTTTATATAATCAACGGATTAGATCTTGTGCAAAAAGATACTGTTACTGCAGGTCTTTCGCTGGGAGCGGATGAGTTACAGTTGTTCAGGTATGTTCTACTGGCTGAAGCTAAAAAATATTTCGGGATAGCCTTTATACTCGGATTTTCTAGAGCGGTCAGTGATACTATGATAGCTTTAATGATCTCAGGAAATTCTTTCAGGTTCCCGACATCGGTATTTCAATCAGCAAGGAATGTTACTTCACACATTGCACTTCTTATCCCGGGAGAATTCTCAGGAATTGAATTCAAGGCAGTATTCTTATCCTCTGTTATTCTGATATTCATAGTCGTTGTAATCAATTATTTTGTGATCAGGTGGGAAAAATGATGAGCAGGAACAGTATATTTAAAATATTGATAACAACGGGACCAATTCTGATCTTCTCAGTATTCTCAGGACTGCTGATATTTCTAGTATATAATCTGGGAGCAAATTTTATTGATCTTGCTGCGGGTAAAGAATTTACTGCAGTAATATTCAGACTTTTCAAAGATCTGAAAGATCCGGTTGCAGGAACTCTAATGATCATTGTTTTCTCTGTTGGAATATCTACCCCTGCGGGGATCATTACAGGCGTTTATCTTCATGAATACTCATCCAAGAAAGTAAAAAAACACGGTATTGATCTTTTCAGATATTTAAGTTCGCTTCCGAGTATAATTATCGGAGTTTTTGGTCTCGTAATGATCATATCTTTAAATCACTTTTTCGGATCAAATATCAGAACAGGGATATTCATTTCCGCTATATCACTGTCTATTTTGATACTGCCTTACATTGTACATTCAACTGTTAATGCTTTATCAATGATACCTGAACCAACAAGGATCACTGCACTATCTCTCGGTGCTAAAAAATATCAAAATATTCTATTCATTCTTTTACCTGAGAGTATTTCAGGAATACTCGGAGGCGTTGTATTATCCATAGGAAGAGCAGCAGAAGATACCGCTGTTATTATGCTGACAGGAGCAGCCGCTTTTGCAGGGATCCCATCAAAATTAAACGATGCTTTTGAAGCATTACCATTCTTTATCTACTACAAAAGCAGTGAATATCAGGGATCACTTGAGATGACAGAGATATTTCTATCATCAATAATAATAATTTTAATAAGCACAACTTTTATCACTGCCGCAGGTAGATTAAGCGGGAAAATGAAGAAAAGGAGCAGAGGAATAAAATGAAAAATATCCTGGAAATAAAAGATCTGAGATGTAAAATTGAAAATGATATTATACTTGAAAATGTAAATCTTTCAATCCCGGAGATGAGAGTTTCAGCAGTGTTCGGGGATTCAGGATCAGGGAAAACGACTTTTTTAAGGATACTTTCACTTCTTTTCAGGGAAGAGGCTGCTTATCAGGTCGAAGGCGAGATGATTTTGAATTCTGCTCAAGGTTCAATAGATATTTTACAGCAGAAAAAAGATCTCTGGAAGATAAGAAGAAGAATAGTATATCTGTCACAAACTCCTAATCCTCTCAATATGAGTATCTATAAAAATACCGCGTTTCCGCTGTTGCTTCAGGGTGAAAAAGACAAAGATAAAATACATGATAAGGTTATAAACTCTCTGAAAGAAGTTAATCTCTACAAAGAAATAGAACACAGGCTGAACTCATCAGCTTTTGATCTTTCAGGAGGTCAAAAACAGAAGCTATGTATAGCACGGGCATTAACTTTACAACCTGATGTTATTCTAATGGATGAACCAACTTCATCCCTAGATACGTCAAATAAGAAGATTATTGAAGATTTGATTATAAAATTAGGTAGAAATCATTCCATAATCGTTGTGTCACATGATAAAGAACAGATAAAAAAAGTTGCAGATGAATATTTTGAATGCAAGGATAGGAAAATAGAAAAAATAATTGATATATAAACCTTCTCTTGATATATTCTTTTCAAATCTTAAGGTGTTAAATGAAAAGAATTCTAGTCATAGGCAGTGGTGGAGCGGGGAAGTCAACTTTTACCAAGCAATTAAGTAAGGTCTTAGATATTCCAATTATCCATCTTGATGTTCACTTTTGGTTACCGGGATGGGTACAGCGGGAAAGTGAAAAATGGCATAAGAAAGTTGATGAATTGATTGCTCGAGAAAGTTGGATCATGGATGGAAATTTTAACAGTACTTTAGATAAGAGATTCAAAAGGGCAGATACTATTTTTTATTTTGATTTTTCTACTATCAGATGTCTGTACAATGCAATAAAACGAATGATACTCGGTAGATATTTTTTTAAGAAAAGATCTGATATGGCTGAAGGATGTATAGAAAAATTTGACTGGGAATTTTATAAATGGATCTGGAATTTCAACAAGAATCACAGAAAAGAATATTATAAGATGCTTGATGAGTTGAGTTCTGAGAAGCAGGTTTATATCGTTCGTAGTTACAAAAAGAAGAGGCAGATTTTAAAGCAATTGGAATTGTAGGGGCAATCCCTTGTGGTTGCCCTTTTACAAAAACGGGCAGGTACAAGACCAGCCCCTACAAGTACACAATCCCTATAAATATTGACAAAATCATTAAATACACGTATTTTTGCACCGGTTACAAGCTTAAAATTAAAGGTTATTAAATGGACAGAATTCAAGAAATACAGAGAAGAAGAACTTTTGCAATTATAAGTCACCCTGATGCTGGTAAGACAACACTTACAGAAAAATTATTATTATTTGGTGGTGCTATCAGAGTTGCAGGAGCTGTAAAATCTAATAAGATAAAGAAAACTGCGACTTCAGATTTTATGGAAATTGAAAGACAGAGAGGTATTTCGGTAGCTACTTCTGTTATGGGATTTGAATATAAAGATTATAAAGTAAATATTCTAGATACACCCGGTCACAAAGATTTTGCGGAAGATACATTTAGAACATTAACTGCGGCAGACAGTGTTATAGTTGTTATTGATGTTGCAAAAGGTGTTGAGCAGCAGACAGAGAAACTTGTTGAAGTTTGTAAGATGAGAAAGACCCCTATGATGTTCTTTATCAATAAGCTTGATAGACCCGGTAAGGACGCATTCGAACTTCTGGATGAAATAGAATTGAAACTTAATTGTAAAGTTACTCCTCTCAGCTGGCCTATTGGTATGGGAATCGATTTCAAGGGTGTTTACAATAAATATGAAAGTAAACTTGATATGTTTGATAGAAGTTCACAGGTTGCAAATAATGAAGGTGCTTCAGTTTCTGTAGAAGATGTGAATGATAAAATATTTGAAGATAAGCTAGGTGATGAGGTCAAGAAATTCAGAGAAGAATTTGAACTTATCGATGGTGTTTATGAGGAATTCGATAAGGATGAGTATTTAAATGGTGATATCTGCCCTGTTTTCTTTGGAAGTGCATTGAATAACTTTGGGGTAAGGGACCTACTTAATTGTTTTACCGAAATTGCTCCACATCCTCAACCTGTTGAAACTGACTTGAAAGTAATGAAACCTGAAGATGAAAAATTTTCAGGATTTGTTTTTAAAATACACGCAAATATAGATCCTAATCATAGATCAAGAATAGCTTTTGTAAAAGTTGTTTCAGGTATGTTCGAAAGAAATAAAAATTATTTCCATACAAAGCTTAAGAGAAATTTTAAATTTAATAATCCTACATCTTTCATGGCTTCAAAGAAAGAGATCGTTGAAACTGCATATCCCGGGGATATAGTAGGTATTCCTGATACAGGTAATTTTAAGATCGGTGATACTTTTACAGAAGGTGAGGCACTTAACTTTGTAGGTATTCCAAATTTTGCTCCTGAGAAGTTCCAATATATTGAAAATGCTGATCCGTTGAAAGCAAAGCAATTGAATAAAGGGATTCTTCAACTTATGGATGAAGGTGTTGCTCAGTTATTTATTAGAACTGCAAATAATAAGAAAATCATTGGTACTGTTGGGAATCTTCAGTTCGAGGTTATCAAGTATAGATTAGAGCATGAATATTCAGCTTTGAGTAGATTTCAGCCTTTGTCTTTATACAGGGCATGTTGGATTACTTGCGATGATGATAAGAAGTTGAAAGAATTCAAGCAGAAGAATGGTTTCTTTATTGCAGAAGATAAGAAAGGGAATGATATATTTCTTGCTGAGACAGCATGGAGTCTTCAACGTGCTCAAGAGAAGTTCCCTGACATACATTTTCATTTTAAGTCAGAGTTTTAAAAGTCAACACCTACTGCAGGGGTGAATAACCATTCACCCGTAAATGTTTTGAAATTATTTATGTGTAATTATACGATAAAGGGCGTATTATGATACGCCCCTGCGGTAGGTGTTGATATTATTTTGTGAAAACAAGAAAATTAACTTACCTTTCCAACGAATTACATAGTAACAAGGAATTATATGATAAACGTATCAAACATATGTCTAAGTTTTGCGGATAAGGTCATTTTCAAAGATATAAGTATTTTTATCAAGGAAAAGAGCAGGATAGGTATAGTCGGGATCAACGGTTCCGGTAAGACCACATTCCTAAGATCTATTCGTGATGAAGTATATCTGGACAAAGGTAAAATTGAGATAAATCCCAAATTCTCAATAGCATATCTTTCTCAGGAATCGGTTGATATGCCGGATATGAATATCATAGATTTTCTTATGGATGTTACAGGAGTTACAGCGGTTCAAAAGAGAATGAATGAGCTAGAGAAGAAGTTTGCAAACATGGATCACGAATCAATTGAATACAAGCAATCATTACGCGAATATGAGGATGAAACTCATAAATTCGACATTTTAGAAGGATATTCATTTGACTCGAAGATCAAACGGGTTCTTAAAGGTCTAGGTTTCAAGCAGAGTGATTTTGATAAAAAATGTACAGAGTTCTCAGGCGGTTGGAAAGTAAGGATCAATCTTGCATCTGTTCTTCTGAAGAATCCTGACATTATGCTTCTCGACGAGCCTACGAACCACTTAGATTCTGATAGTATGGAATGGCTTGAAAGTTATTTGAAAGACTATCATGGTACAATATTAACAATTTCTCACGATAGAAGATTTTTAGATAAAACAGTGAAAAAGATCATTGAATTTGATAAAGGTAAATTATTTACATATTCGGGGAATTATTCATCATATGAAACAGAGAAAAAGAGAAGAAAAGAAGCTCTGAAAAAAGAATATAATGCTCAGCAAAATGAGATCAAGCGAATCAAAGATTTCATTGAAAGGTTCAGATCAAAGGCATCTAAAGCTCCTCAGGTACAGAGTAGAATAAAAATGCTCGAAAAGTTCGATGTTGTAGAACTTGACAGAGACAATAGAAAAATTAAAATAACTTTTCCTCAGGCTACAAAGAGTGGTAATGAAGTTCTAAAACTTAAAAGTATTTCAAAATCTTACGTTAGCAATCAGGTTTTCTCGGATGTGAATTTTACGGTTTACAGAAGTGAAAGATTGGCAGTGGTTGGTTATAACGGTGCAGGAAAATCTACTTTGTTCCGGTTACTGAGCAAGGTGGAGGAACCAACTTCGGGTGAGATCATACATGGATTGAATGTTGAACCAGCATATTTTTCTCAGGAGAATAGCGAAAACCTTTCCAGTGATAATACGATTATTGAAGAGATCATGGGTTGTGGTTCTGGAGAAACTGAAGCAAGATTGAGAACGATCTTAGGTACATTTTTATTCTCAGGTAATGATGTCTACAAAAAAGTATCAGTTCTTTCCGGTGGTGAAAAATCAAGATTAGCCCTACTGAAAATATTACTGCAAAAAAGTAATTTATTGGTTTTAGATGAACCGACAAATCACTTGGATAATATTACAAAGGATATATTCCAGAAAGCACTTTTAAAATATGAAGGTACAATTGTTATTGTTTCTCATGACAGGTATTTCCTCGATAAACTTGTTGGTAGAGTATTTGAGATCAAAGATGGAGCTATGGAAATATTTGAAGGAAATTATAGTTACTATATCGAAAAACGAAAAGAACTTGATGACCAGGAAAAATTAAATGAAGTTAAAATTGAAGAAGAAAAACCTTCATTTAAATCCAAAGAACAAAAGAAAGTAGAGGCTGCACAAAGGAATGCTCAATATAAAGAAACAAAAGTTTTTAAAGATAAATTATTGAAAGTTGAGAAAGAAATTGAAGATCTTGAGCTGAGAAAGGATGAAATTGAAATTGCTCTTTCAACACAGGAATTCTCAGATATGAACAGAACGGTTGAACTAAGCAGAGAAATTGGGGAGATCGAAAAGAACCTAGCCTATAAAATGATGGAATGGGAAGAAGTGCATTCCAAGCTCGATGAAATTGAAAATAGTGGTCAGTGGTAAGTGATCAGTGGCTAGTAGAGGAAGGCTCCTATGTCTTCCCGAAACGGATATAAAATAATTTTTAGAGAATTTCGTTGTGAAAATATGAAAGATCAAAAGAAGGCATACATATTTGCTTTGATAGCAGTGTTCTTCTGGTCAACTGTGGCGGTTGCTTTTAAGCTGACTTTAACTGAACTGCAACATGATCATATTCAAATGCTGTTTTTGGCATCCGTATCTTCACTTTTTATATTATTTGTTTCAATACTTTCTCAGAAGAAACTACATCTACTTAAAGAATTAACAACCAAAGATTATATTTTCTCAGCATTTTTAGGTGCATTAAATCCATTTGTATATTACTTGATCTTGTTCAAAGCATATGACTTACTTCCGGCGCAAGAGGCACAACCGCTTAATTTTACCTGGTCAATTATGCTTGTATTGCTTTCTATACCTATTTTAAAGCAAAAGATCTCATGGAAAAGTATTATTGCAATACTGATCAGTTTCTTCGGAGTTTATGTTATTTCAACAAGGGGAGATGTGACGAGTTTTCGTTTTTCCAATCCCTTCGGAGCAACTTTAGCTTTAAGTTCAGCAGTGATCTGGGCTCTTTTTTGGATTTATAATTC
>JAQICF010000143.1 GCA_027858795.1 Candidatus Delongbacteria bacterium
ACCATTGCTGGTTTTTCATTTATATCCAATCCTGCAGTATAGTCAAATCTATCTTTCACTGATTGTTCTACTTTCTTATTCATAATTCTAAGGTCAAGGTCAACTGGACATGCAGTTACGCAAGAGCCACAGTCAACACATCTACCTGCAACATGAAGATTTCTAATCAGGTGGAATATCACAGAATCAGTTACTTCCGGAGTTTTCCCTATCCATTGAGGATCGTTTTGATCTACAAAACATTCGTTACAATAGCATGAAGGACAAACATTTCTACAAGCATAGCATCTGATACATTTTGAATATTCTTCTTTTATATAATCCCATCTTTCCTCAGATGATTTATCCTCGAAGTCAGTTACAACCTTGAATTCATCAGGAACATCTACTTCTGCTCTAGGTTCACCAATGAAAGTGTCGTATTCTTTTGCATCAGGATAACGACAGTAAATACACGAGTCGCTTAGAACTTCTTTTAAAGGAACTTTCTTCTCGAAAGATCTTCCGATCAAAGTAACTTCGTCACCATCAACTGTTACATCAATAACTTCTTTATCTTCGGTAATAGCCTGAATTTTTTTCTTCTCGAAAACTCCATTACAAGGAACACCTATGATATGAGCTTGTTCTCTCTTGATCTGATTCTCGACAGTATAAAGGACAACTGAACGAGCATCACAACCTTTTGAAACTATTCCAATCTTCTTATAATCTTTCTTAAGTTGTTTTTTATCTTTAGTCAAATATACTGTTAGATTATTCCTGCATGTATTATCAAAGATAAGTTGATCTGCATCTTCAGGTTTAGTTATAAAAATTGGTGTTGCTGACATTGGCAAAGAACCTTTACCGTATCCAATAACAATATCTACAATTTTATCTTCAAGGAGTTTTTTAACTTGTGATCTTAATTCTTCAATCATTATTTAGCTCCTTCTAATTCTATAGGTTTCGCTGCATACTTAACCATTCTTTTCGCAGGTCCGATCTTTTTAATATCTTCAGTGACCTTTGTAATAATGTTTGCAAATTTCTCACCTTCTCCAGCAGAAACCCATGAAAATTGAACTCTTTCAGGTTCAATACCAATGAATTCCAAGAGAGGCTTTATCGTAGAAAAACGTCTACGTGCGATGAAATTACCTGACAGGTAATGGCAGTCGCCCGGATGTCAACCAGAGACAAGAAGACCGTCGTATCCACTCTGCAATGTCTTCATTATGAATAATGGATCAACTCTACCTGAGCAAGGGATCCTTATCACTCTGACATTAGGCGGATACTGAATTCTTGAAACTCCTGCAAGATCTGCTCCCGCATACGAACACCAATTACATAGTATCGCGAGAATCTTAGGTTGCCAATCTTTCATTTAAACTCCTAAAAATTAAATTTAAAATATTTCCAGTTCTTCTGTCAATGCAAGTGAATCGAACGTTGAATAAAGCTGTTCGTTTGTGAACCCTCTTAGATCCAATGCCCCGCAACGACATGATGCCACACAAGCTCCACAACCTTTACAAAGTGCATCGTTTACAATAGCGATCTCTTTCTCAGGATCAACAGCAATCGCATTATAAGCACAAGTTATTTCACAATATCCACAACCGGTACATCTTGCATCATTTACTTCAGTTATCGTTCCTTCGGCTAATATTTGCTTTTTATTCAAGAATGTTAAAGCTCTACTTGCTGCAGCTTTTGCCTGCATCAAACTTTCATCCATATCTTTTGGTCCGTGAGCGAGTCCGCATAAGAAAACACCGTCAGTTGCGAAATCAACAGGTCTAAGTTTCGCATGAGCTTCCAAGAATACACCATCAGCATTCAAAGGTACTTTCAGCATTCGAGCTAAATCAATATTATCTTTCTTTGGATCAACAGCTACAGATAGTACCAGCATATCAGCAGTGATCTGTACTTCTTTATCCATGATCGGATCAAATACGGTAATATTAACTGCGCTATCAGGATCCATCTTGTCTACAAGAGTAACTTCCGGTTTCTTTTCCGGAGAATAATGAACGAACATAGTTCCATTATCTCTAAGTTCACTATAATATTTCTCTCTAAATCCATATGTTCTCATATCACGATAGATGATATAAACATTAGTATTTGGCATCATATCTTTAAGTACACCAGCGTTCTTAACTGCTTTTGTACAACATATCCTGCTACAGTACATTTTATCTTCTTCTCTAGAACCAACACATTGGATCATTACGACTGTCTTAGGTTTCTTAGGGAATTTCTTTTTATGAAGCATTCCTTCAAATTCAACCTGTGTAACGATTGTGGAAGTTTCTCCGTAAAGATACTCCTGAGTTTCATGCTCATCTGCACCAGTTGCAATAACAGTTACACCATGTTCAAAAGTGTGTTCTTTCTCTGATTCTTTCTCAACGATAAGAGTTTCAAAGTTTCCGACATATCCGTCTATCTTTTTAACATCAGTATTCTTATATAAATGTATGTGTTTGTTATTTGCTACTCTGTTAATATAATCAGCTAAATGTTTCTGAGGATCACTGCCAAAATTAAAGAATATATTCCTCATATTTCCACCGAGAAAGTTTTCCCTTTCCACTAAGTAAACTTCATGACCAGCAGTAGCCAAAGTATCAGCAGCAACCATGCCGGCTAATCCTCCTCCAATTACCAATGCTTTTGGATTTATATCAATCGGCAACCTATCCAGTGGTTTAAGTTCTCTTGCTTTTCCGGCAGCCATTGCCATCAAGTCTTTAGCTTTCACAGTAGCAAGTTCAGGTTCATTCTGGTGAGCCCAACTACATTGATCACGGATATTAGCCATTTCAAATAAATAAGGATTTAATCCTGCTTCATTTATAGTTTCTCTAAATAATGGTTCGTGAGTACGAGGAGTACAGGCTGCTACAACGATTCTGTTAAGATTCTGCTCTTTAATTCTTTTCTTGATAATATCCAAACCGTCAGGAGAACAGGCATACATCAGGTCTTCAGAATATTCAACATTTGGTAAGCTTCTTGCACTTTCAGCTACTGCCTTAACATCAACTACTCCCGCAATATTTATACCGCAATGACAAACAAAAGTACCTATTCTAGGTCTAACACCTGCAACAGGAATTTCTTTTGGTGCATCTTTCGGATCAGTTAGTTTTTGTCTTTCAAGTCTTAAATATTTTGTAGCTTCAGCAACCGCTCCGGAAGCAGATACAACTGACTCTGGAATATCTTTTGGAGCATTCATAGCACCACAGACATAAATTCCATCTCTTGAAGTCGTCAATGGTGTGTAGGAATCAGATCTGCAGAAACCGTATTCATTTAATTTGATATCAAGCTTTTCAGCTAATTCCGGCATTCCTTTTCTTGGTTGAAGACCAACAGCAAGAACTACCATGTCGAACTCTTTATACTGAATATCACCATTTTCATATACATATTTAAGTGTTAAGCTTCCATCTTCATTTTCTGAAATATCAGAAACTTTAGATTTTATGAACTGAACGCCATACTTGTTTTTTGCGTTTTCGTAATATTTATCAAAATCTTTACCAAATGGTCTAATATCCATATAGAAAATTGAAGATTTCAATCCTTTGATATGTTCAGTTGCAATAATAGCTTCTTTAATTGCGAACATACAACATGCGGATGAACAATAATTGTGATCAATGCTTTCATCACGAGATCCTACGCATTGAATAAAAGCAATAGTTTTTGGCTCTTTGTGATCATTGAATTTAACAACATGACCACCCATAGGACCTGAAGCAGAAAGCATTCTTTCAAATTCTAAAGATGTTACTACATTACTGAATCTTTTATAGCCAAGATTACCAAAATGAATAGGATTGAAAGTATCAATACCTGTAGATAAGATAACAGCACCAACACTTAGTTCAACACTTTTATCTACGTCTTCATATCTAATTGCTCCTGCAGGGCAGACCTTTTCACAGATCTTACAAACACCCTTAGTCAGGTATAGACATTTTTCCTTGTCAATAGTGTATTCAGCAGGAATACTCTGTAAGAAATATCTAGAGATAGCACCTCTTTTACGAAGTTGCATATCAAATTCATCGTCAACTTTGACAGGACATTTTTCTTCACAGATACCGCAAGAAACACATTTTTCAGGATCTACATATTTTGCTTCTTCAATGATCTTTACTTTAAAATCTCCGGGTAAACCTTCTACAGATTCAACTTTTGATTTTATGTGTATGGCAATATTCGGATGACGAACAGCTTCACTCATTTTAGGTGCAAGAATACACATTGAACAATCATTTGTTGGAAAAGTCTTATCCAACTGAGGCATTCTTCCACCGATAGTTGCAGATTCTTCGACCAAATGAACTTTTACACCCATTTCCGCTAGATCAAGAGCCGCTTGAATTCCTGCGATCCCTGCTCCGACTACCATTGCTGATCTACTTTTTAAACTCATAAATTTTTTCCCTTAAAGCTTGTGTGAGTATTATCTAATTTCTAAGTTGTCAAACTCACTATAAGAATATATTATTTTTAGTCGGGTTTTCACCCTTTTTTGTGATCGTATCAGTATATTCGCAACTTACATTTGCAAATTTTTGACCCTCAGACGCAGATATCCATGAAAGTCTAAATCTTTCATCATCCAATCCGAGAGATTTGTAAAGTTCTTGTACAATCTTGATCCTTCTTCTAGTATGATAATTACCAACCTGGTAATGGCAGTCACCGGGGTGTCAACCACCGACAAGAACACCATCAGCGCCACGGAGATATGATTTTATCAAGAATACAGGATCGATCCTACTTGAACACATTACTTTGATAGGTAATACTGCCGTAGGATATTGTGATCTATTGATACCTGCAAGATCCGCTCCAGTGTAGGAACACCACTTGCAGAGAAAACTTACTATTTTAGGTTTAAACTTTTTTGTCATAATCTATACCTTTTTTTATTCGCTATACTGCAAGGGGCTAAAGCCACCTTGTTCACAAATCCATTATTTGAACAAGGGGTTTGAACCCCTTGTAATTTTTTTACGCGCCCATTTCAGGGAATTCTTGCTCTTTGAAGATCATAACAGGTATTTGTTCTTCTACATCTCTACCAGGTACAAAATCAAATGCTTTAGCTACTTGCTCTCCTGATCTGTTGAACATAGGTCCGACAGGAATACTTGCAGGACATACATCTGTACACTGTCCGCATCCTACACAAGAGTAAGCCATGTGTGACATTCTTCCCAGATGAAAGAAAATCGTGTCCGGAGGAAGTCTTAAAGCTCCTTTTTGCTCAAGTTCTTTCTCCAAGATCGATGTATTGTAATCAAAATTTGACGATGTGAAATCACATTGAGTACAATAACAGATAGGGCATACACTATTACATCCGTGACAGCCGATACATTTTCCAAAGACTTCTACCATTCCGTCAAGACCTTTATCAGTTTTGTCGATTGTAGCAAATAGAGCTTCTTTTTCCTTGAGTCTTTTTTCCAATAATGTATCAATTACAGATGCATCAAATTTATCATCACTTAAATTACCCTCAAAACCTTCAGTGAATTTAACAGCTTTGTCAGTATTTAAATATAATTTTGTATTTTTAGGATCTTCATTTATCACAGAGATAAGAATATCTGCGTTCATAGGTGCGAAATGCTCACAAGCTTTACAGTTTGCACGAACATTTCCGTGAATTTCACCTTTTTCAACAGCTTTCCAATAATCTTCAAGTTGCCCGGCCACTTTTCCATGTGCATGATCTTTAAGAGGAATAACTCCACCACAAGTATGAGTGATAAAAAGGAAATTATCCATAGAACCCTGAGATCTTTTTGCCATTTCAATAAATGCTCTGAATTCACAAGGTCTGATAACGACTGCTACAGGTTTTTCCAATGGAGTAAACCCTGATAATACTTGTCCTGCCTGCAAAGGCATGATCGGATAAAATGGATCAATTGTATCTAGATTTTCTACTTTTGTTGTTAAAGCATAGTCGTGTGAATCGGCATCATTGATCTTTCTCAGAGTAAAAACACCACTTACTACTTCTTTTTCCATAAGGTACTTTAGAAGATCTTTGATAACAACATCACGATTTTTATCTACAGTTAAAAGTTTACTCATGACCACCCCCTTTTGCTTCTACCTTTGCTTCTGCCTCGACTTCTACACTCTTTACGAGATCTTTTAACTCTCCAAGTTCTTCTAATTTATAATCTCTCATAGGAAGAGCATCACCAACACTGTTTCCGGCGATATAGTCAAATGCTTCCTGAGTCTGAGCACCAGTATAAGAGAATATCTTAGCAACAGGAATGTCTACAGGGCAAGCATCAGAACAAAGTCCGCAGTTTATACAGGATAAACTCATGTGTGCCATTCTACCTACATGGAACATTATTTTATCCTGAGGATAACCGAGTGCGCCTTTCTTATCAGCACGGATCTTAATAAAATCTGAATTTGGTTTGTTAGCAACAGAATCAAAGTAGCATTGACGGCAATAGCAGATAGGGCAGACACTATTACAGTTGTGGCATCCGATACAATTTGCAAAAGTTTCTTTAAGGTTATCTAAACCTACTGCCATCTTTGCTACACTTTCAAATTCCGTTTTTCTTGCTATGGCTCTCTTTGAAATGATACTATCCATATCTTTAGACCATTCAGCGAGTAGAGACGTAATACCTTGCGTCTCTATATCAAGCGTCTCTACAACCTTTTCACCTTTTTCGCTGTTTGGAATAAGAATGATCCCATCTTTATTTATAGCAAAGTGAAGATCAGTAGCGGCAGGAATTGAACATTTGTCACAAAGCTCACATGTATCTTTAATTATTTTAGAATCATATGTTCTATCTTCAACTAACTTATCAAAATCCTTTTCACCCTTTTCAGGATCTGAAATATAATCCTGCATAGGCAATGCACCGACACAATCATAACTGAATAGAGTAATGTCTTCAAGTTTGATCTGATTGAGCTTTACCAACTCGATGATAGCTCGGATCTCACAAGGTCTTACAACAACAGCGATTTTATATCTTCCGTTACCCTTTCTAGTGTATTTTTTTATAGCATTAGCTGCATTAACCGGCATTATAGGTGCTATGGGATTTGCATCTTCAAGTAATTCAATATCCTTGATCATCATCCATGCATAAGAATCCTGAGAAGGAACTCTCATTGGCATTAATACCAAGTTGAATTGTTCTTTTTCTACTGCAACTTTGAAGAAATTCTTAATAGCAGAACGAATGTCGTTCTTAGAATTTAATCTTGCCCCTTTCTTAGGGATGTTATCCATTAATCTCTCCTCTATTCAGGCTGATGAAAAATTTCGTATATCTTCATCTCATCCTTTTTTCTTTTCATGTCACTTGGCTCATCCAAGCTCAATCAAGAAATAAATATGCTCTTCGATCTACTCGTTTTTAAGCAGCCTGTTTTTTCATGAATTTCAATTATCTTAATGCTTCTTTAACTTCTTGATATAATTGCGGATTGGTAAAGTGTTTTGATCTGATAGATCCTGACGGACAACTACCGATACAGTTACCACAACCACGACAAATAGCTTCGTTTACGACTGAAATACATTTTTCTTGATCAAAATAAATAGCATCATACTTACATACCTGAAGGCAGGTCTGACATCCTGTACAATAAGCTTCAAGTATTTCAGATACTTTCACTTCAGGAACTATTTTTTGACCCGGGATCAATTGAGTAAGGATCTTGCCACCAGCGGCTTTTGATTGTATGAATGCATCAGTAATGCTTCCAGGACCATGCGCTGTACCAACTGCAAAAACTCCGTCAATATTTGTTGAAACAGGATTTATCTTCATATGTGCTTCATTGAAGAAACCTAGTTCATCAAGATCTAAGTTCAATAATTTTGATATTTCATTAGTACTTTTACCTGGAACTGTAGAAGGTGCAACCACTATCATGTCAGCATCTAAAGTTATATCTTCACCTTTTCTGCTCTTATATGTTAATTTCTGACCATCAATTTTAAAATCATCTACATAAACTATCTCAGCACCGTTCTCAACTACACTGTTGCAGAACTTCTGATTAGTTTTATTAGGCAGACAAAGATCTCTAACAAGATGAGTTATTTTCTTTATTCCCTGCTTTTGCAAATAATTGGATATCTTAAAGCTGTAATTACAACAGATCTTAGAGCAATACCCTACTTCGTCTCTTCCCACACAATGTACAAGAGCAACGGAGTTTACTTCCTCACCTGATCTAAGTGAAACTTTCTTCTTTTCGTTAATCATTGCTTCAAGCTCCAAAGCGGTGAATACATTATTTTCTGTTGTAAAATTCACATTCTCAAGCTTATTAGGATCGAACAGATCAAATCCTGTAGCAATTACAACTGCACCTGTAAGAAGTTCAAGAATTCCATCATTGCCTTTTGCATTTAGAGTAACTTCAAAATTACCCATGAATCCTACAATTCTTTCAACTTCAGCATTTGTAAATACTTTAATGTAATGGTTCTTCTTAACTTCCGCGATCATTCTTTGAAGTGAAGTAAGAGTTTCTCCCTGAACAGGAAGTAGCCCGAACAATGAAGATGCATGACCTCCAAGCTGTTCGCTTTTCTCAACTAAAAAAACCATTCTTTCTTTACTTGCAACAGATAACGCTGCTTCCATTCCTGCCATTCCACCACCGATGACAAGTACATCAGGGTTGCTGTCAAGTTGCTTTTCCTCTAAAGGTGTTTGATATAATACTCTATTCATTCCTGCATGGACATAATTGATAGCTTTCTCAGTAGCTTCTTCCATATCAGGAATGATCCAGGCAACCTGTTCTCTTATATTTATAATTGTATAAAGGTATGGATTAAGTTGAGTTTTCTTACATACATTAATAAAAGTAGCGTCATGATCTCTTGGTGAGCAGGCTGCACAAACCATATGCGTCAGCTTATTCTCATTGATCTCATCTTCCAGAAACTTTTTTCCTGCAACAGAGCAGAGCAATTTATGTTTTTTTATGATAAGTTCTTTGTCCATATAATCTTCCAGCTTAGAAAGCTCTTCAGCAACTTTATCAAGATCAATCTTGGAAGCGATATTCGGTCCGCATTCACATAAATATATTCCAATTTTTTCAGTCATTTTTATACCTTAATTATATTATTCCTGGATCGACAATATTCCTGCTACCGCTGCTTCTGCCTGAAGTACTGAGCCTTGTATATCTTTAGGTCCTTCTGCACAACCTGCAACGAAAATACCCGGTCTTGAAGTTTCTACAGAACCGATCTTATGCGGTTCAACTGCTATAAATCCAAACTCATCTCTTTCAATATCAAGAGCATTTGTGATTTCCTCTATGTCTTTAGGTGGTACTAATGAGCTTGCAAGGATCAACATATCAACAGATAACGTGCTTTCTTTTTCTTCATTATTTAAATAAGTGATCAATAATTTGTCACCATCTTCAGAAACCGTCATTTTGTTTCTATCAGCCTGAAAGATGAACTCAGAAGACTCTGCCTTAACCTTATCATTAAATTTTTGATAAGTTTTGTCAGGTAAACAAAGGTCTGAGTATATATTGTATATTTTAGTGTCTGGAAGTTTATGTTTAATGAAGTGAGCATGCTTTGAAGATGACATGCAGCAGACACTCGAGCAGTAACCGACTTTGTCTCTACCGACACAATGAACAATAGCAACAGATTCAGGTGATTTGTCGGAGTCTCTTAGAGTAAGCGCTCCTTCAGTTGGACCGTTTGATGCAAAAAGTCTTTCAAATTCTAAAGCTGTATAAACACCTTTGAATTTTCCGTATCCAAGTTCTTTTATCTCAGCAACATCTATAAGTTCATAACCAGTTGCAACAATAATACCTGAAACTTCTATTTCTATCTGTTCATCTTTCTGACTGAAATCAAAAGCTGCGAACATACAAGCATCAATACATAAACTGCAACTTTCATCTTTTCCGTTTAATCTTAGACAATGCTCTGCTTCTACTCTTGGTACGTTTGGTAAGGCACCTGTACATGGAATATAAACAGCTTTTCTATCTATCAGATTTTCTTCCCATTCGTTCTTAACTACAACAGGGCATGGTTCGTAACACATATGACAACCAAGGCAAGCTTCAGCATTTATATATCTTGCTGTCTTATTTATAGTAACTATAAAATTACCTTCTTCACCAGTAACTTTTTCAACAGTGCTAAGAGTCATCAGATCAATATTGGCATCCTGCAAGATCTCCTGCTGGATTGGAGCTACCAAACAGGTAGAGCAATCAAGATTTGGATAAGTTTCCTCGTTCTTGATAGTTTTACCACCGGTAAGAGCAAGCTTTTCTACTAAGATGACTTTTTTACCAGCCTTAGAAAGCATGAGAGATGCATCCATCCCCGCTACTCCTGATCCTATTACTAAAACTTTTTCATTATTCATTCAAATTTCCTTGTGAGTATAAACTCTTATAATCGATAATTTAATTTCGAGTAATTTTTTTAGATCTATAATTTAAGTTTAATTACATTCATTATTAGTTTTTAAGCCATTGGGTCTTGTTTAATATTATGACAAAGGGTCATATTTTACAGGATTTGGACCAAGTTTTTTGATCTTTGCAGCAAAGTCATTAACGACCTGACTGTATTTCTTTCCCTCTGAAGCAGATACCCAAGTTAATTGGATCCTTTCCGGATCAATATTTAAAGTTTGAAATACTTTTTTCAATAATGCGTATCTTCTACGCGCATAAAAATTACCAACCTGGTAATGACAGTCTCCGGGATGTCAACCGGCTATCAGGATACCATCGGCACCACTGAAGTATGTTGTTAATAAGAGATTCTGATCTATACGGCTTGTACACATCACTCTTACTACATTTAATGAAGAAGAAGTTTCCTGTTTTGCAGCTCCTGCCATATCTGCTGCTGCGTATGTACACCAGTTACATAAGAAACCTACTATTTGGGGTTTAAAGTCTTCCATTTTTTCTCTCTAAAGTTTATAGAAAAGAAGTGCATTCATTTTAGTAAATGCACTTCTCAATTAGTTTGAATTAAAACTGGATCTGTGCAGAGTGATTTCCACTTCCGTCATCCATGCAAAACAATAAAGTTTTACCTGTTCTGTCACACCAAGCTTTGATATCTGTTGGGAATGAAGGGCAATCAGCTTTAATTTCTAAGATATCATCTGCTGCCATTGTTGGTACTAATGCAACTACTTTAAGTATCGGTTGAGGACATTTAAGTCCCATGCAATCTAATTCTTTTACAGCCATTTTAAAACTCCTTTGTAATTATGTTATTTTTAGAATGAAAATGTTAATTGAGAACCTTGAGCTTCAGCGATAAAAGTAGTTGCGCCTACAACTTCACATCCTTCAACTAGGTCTGCTTCAGTTAAACCATGTACTTCAAAACCAAGTTCACAGATCAACAATCTTCCACCAAGAGCTTGAAAACCT
>JAQICF010000153.1 GCA_027858795.1 Candidatus Delongbacteria bacterium
AACTGGTAAAAATAGAAGAGGATTGTTTCCATGGAACAAGGAACAGTTAAATGGTTCAACAGCGCTAAAGGATTTGGCTTCATCGAAAGAGAAGAAGGCGAAGACGTATTTGTACACCACAATGGTATCGAAGGTACTGGTTACAAATCATTGGACGAAGGCGACAAAGTTCAATTCGAAGTTGAAGAAGGACCTAAAGGATTACAAGCAACTAAAGTAACTAAAATTTCTTAATTTTAGACTTGGCTTAAATTCAACAAAACCCCGATTTATCGGGGTTTTTTTATTTTACAAAAATATTTACTTAGCGAATTATCTTTTCTTTCCTTCAAGTTTGATCAAAAAAGGTATCTCCTGATTTTCAGGATTAACTCTGTGAGCTTCATGTAATTTACTAATATACCCCTGTAAATTCCCGCTCATAGATTGAATAAGTCCTTCAAGGACCAGCTTTGTTGAAGCACGGAATTTATTCAATAAATATTCATCATCGACATTATAAAATATATCCGGAATTTTGATGCCTTTTAAGATATTCTGAGCATTATATGTCCAGTTCATAGGCAAAAAACTGCTCATTTCGAAAAAATCCAGGTAGGAATTATCATCATGGCAAATAACTGAGTTCTTTGTAAGTTCTTTTATAGAATTACTATCATAAATAAGAAAAGATGCTAGGCTATATGGATTTGAATAGAGATATTCATCTTTAATCATCGCCGCTTGCTTTTTAAATTCAGTAAAATCGATCTTCATTGGTTTTTTAGTACCTACTAACAGTGTATGTGTATGACCTAACCAGATAGTCATATTCGGAAAAACAGAGTTAAAAGTCTTTATTATACCTGCATAATCTTTGGGAAGTAACTTGTGCATAGGTAGATATTGGGTGACCATTCCGTTATCAGAGAGATGATTATAACACAGCTGAAAATACTCCTGACTGTATAAACTACCCGAACCGAGAACCGGATGAGTAGGGTCACTTGATATCAGATCAAATTTATCCGTTGTGGATTGAAGATAATGCCTTCCATCATTCCCGATGATCTTCAACCTTGGATCTTCTACTACATTATTATTAAGTTCTTTGTAGAATTTTGCAGCATACTTCAATTCTTCAGCCAACTCTACACATAATACAGACTCAACTTCCTTATGTGAAAGTATTGTCGAAGTTGTTACTCCTATACCAAAACCAACGATCAATACTTTCTTTGGATCATGATCTGTTAAAAAAGGTATGTGACCAAGAAGCTTTACTGCTTTGATAGCATCATAAGAACTTCCAATAACAGAGTTATTGTTAAAATATGTATAGTTCACTCCTGATGTTTTATCTTTGCCGACAACTAAAGTTGCTTCAACTGCTTCTTCATAGAATAATATCTCTCTTTCATTCATTGAAAATGAAGGTGGCAAGACCTTTATTCTTGGTATAAATATCATCCCTGTGACGATCAACATGAGTACAAATTGGGAAATAAATATGTAACTCGGAATATTGACTTTATTTTTGTAAGTTAGATAAATACTTACTGCGATATTCACAAAAGCTATGATCAATAAAGATCTTACAACACCTACGTAAGGGATTAACAGGAATGCAGCTATAAATGGACCTATGAATCCACCTATTGTATTAACAAAGTAAACCCTACTGAAGCTTATTGATACCATATCACTACTATCACTGTACAATCTACACGCACTTGTAAAAACAAATCCTGCTAGAATAGCCTGAGGAAGTACTGTAATAAGAGATAAAGTTATCGGAGGTAGTAGTATTCTTGATACTGGGGTTGTTAATGTATTATGTAGTGGAATTATTATCCATTCAGGAGCATTTACAAAGATCAGCACTCCGAAAGCAATGATAATACCCACAAGGAATAAACCAAATAGTAAATTCTTTAAAACATCTGATTCATCTGTAGTTATTTTCTTGAACAATAAACTTCCAACAAAATATCCGAATATTATCACTGAGACTATCAAAGCAAAAGTATAGCTGGTGTTAGTCAAATATATCTTAAAGATCCTAAGCCAGATTATTTGAGCGATCAATCCTGTTAATCCGGATACAAAAGCCACAGTCATTGCTAATTTAGGATTAGCACGACCTACTTCTTTTATTTGGATAGGTTTTACAGTTTCCATTTTAGATGCTAGACTTAAATCTTTTTTTCTTTTAATAAGAATATTGGTTAAAAGAGCCAGTATTATGTTTACTGATGAAACTAAAAATACTGTGCCTTTCATGCCCGGATATCTAAGAAGAACAAATCCTGCCAGAAGACCTCCAAGTGAAGAACCGAAAGTGTCAGCTGCAAAAGTATTCCCAATAGAACTTGAGATATTGTTTCCAAGAAAAAGGTAAATTCGGCTTACGATAGGCATTATTCCACCGATGAAAAAGGCTGATAATAATACAGCACTTAATGCATAAATATAAACAAGTATCTCAATTTTATTGCCTAAAATTCCATTGATCGCATTATACTTGTATATCTCAGGGATAAATTGTAAAAGTAAGTAAACTGTTAAATTAACAACTCCAATTGAGACAAGGAGGTAAACTAAAAATCTTACAGGGTCTTTACTTTTGTTAGCTCTCTTACCAATAAAGAATGAACCAATCCCTAATCCTGCCATAAAGGCCGAAACAACTATAGTCGAAGCATGAACGGTTGTACCAAGATATAATCCTAATATTCTATCCCAGGTTACTTCATAAACTAAAAAAGAAACACTGGTGAAAAATACCACCAGTGTTAATATTACTCTTTGTGTATTGAATTTATTAAACAAATCTTTTTCCTACTATTTTAGTTCTTTGCGATAATATAATAAAATTTTCTCGCAGTTGAAACAGGAATAGTATATTGATTTGTAGTTACATTAGTTTCTAATGTGAAAGATACGTTAGGATCATCTGATGAATAAATATCATAGCTTGTTGCATTAACTGACGCATCCCAGTCCAGTATAAGATCAGATCCAGATATGCTTGTTACAATATTTGAAGGAATTTCAGGAGTCGTATTTGTAACTGTACCAGTAATTGAAATATTATCAATATCCCAGAACCAGTCATAAGTTCCTGTGTAGTTCCATTTGATTTTTACATTTGACTGACCATCGAGAGCAGATAGAGCTTGATTAAAAGTTGCTGGGTTTGCGGTATCTGCACTCCACTGTTGAACCTGAACCCAATTGCTACCACCATCTATACTATAAGATAATGTTGCTCTATCATCATCTACCCAATTATAATAATGCTGAAACGACAAATTTATATCTGAAGCATTTGACATATCTATAGCAGGTGTAATAAGATCAGCGATTTGTACTCCACCGCTTCCAAAACCATCACTAAACAGGTATGCATAGTTTCCATCAGCACCTGTAAGACCATAAGTGTGAGATCCGAACTGCCAAACCTGACCATTACTCTGATGATCAACAATCTCCCATCCTGTCGGTAATGCTAAGGAAGCATTGAAATCTTCACTGAATGGTATTCTGAAATCAGGAAGGGTTCCTATGCCTGTGACTGCTATAAACTCAGTTGAATGTCCTGCATCACTTGATGTTATTGTTATATTGCCGATATATGCTGACTCAGATGATGGTTCGAAAGAAAGATCAAATATCTTTGACGAATTTGGAGCTATAGTAAAATCAAAAATATTCTTTACACTTTCCTTTGAACCCAAAGATACTGTATAACCATCTATTGTTGTAATATTACCAATCAGATATTCAGTTGAGTGACTATTCGTTATCTCGAATGTTTTTACAATATTTGATCCAACTGCTACATCTCCAAAAGAAAGTGATGAATTGTCAAGTGCAAAACTACCACCTGTTTCTAAGTTAGATACTGTAAATATAACCGGCAATATTTTTGTAGATTCATCTGGATCATTTGAAGCGATATAAATATCTGCTGTATAAGTACCTAATTCAAGACCTGTAGCATCGCATGTTGCTGTTATCTGATCGTTTCCTACACCGTTAATGCTTCCACTCGTAGAATTAAGAGTTAGCCATTCAGATGCAGTCTGAAATTGAATTGCCATGTCATTGTGTAGATATGCTGAATTATAAGTAACTAGACTTCCGTCTGTACCATCAGCATTCTCAATTCCAACTGTACAGGTATTTATCGTTGAAGCACCAGTTTCCTGATACTGTAGGACGATCCTACCAGTTGAGTATATTATTATCTGCCCTGTATTGTAATCAGGGGCACTTAAATGTGAAACTCCGTTATATGTCACTATGAATCTATCATTTGCTGTATCAGCATAGTAGTAAATATCACCAGCTGCTGAAGGATTTAGATCATCCCAGAATAAAGCGATTAAATTATTCGGTACTGCGGCTGTTGGTATTGTTGCATTTGCATAGGCAGTTGCTGACGATGTAAAAGAAATAAACCCATTAGAACATATTTTTACACTTGAGTAGTCAGTACCGTAAAAATCAACTGCAAATCCAAGATTAAGTGCGGCAGAAAATGAATCATCTGTAAGTGTTACTGATGTTCCTGAACCTGTAATATCTATCCAGTTATAATCCGGACCGTCTGCTTCATCTGAATCTTTCCAATTATAACCGTAAGAGTCAGGTCCTCCGCTTCCTTTTATGTCCTTACCACCTGTAAAATTTATAGACATTGTATAATCAAGTTGACCGACATCTGTGTTCTCAACATTAAATAATTTAATATCTGTAGCATCAGGTACCGCAGATGCTGATATTGATATCGGATTAAGATTAATATCAGGAGCTAAACAAGTACCTGATATTGCAATATATTCATTTAAATGATTCGTATCACTTGACGATATTGTGATATTTCCATTAAATTCTCCACCTGAACCAGGTTCAAATTTAAGATCAAATGTCTTACTCTCATTCGGTCCAACAGAATAACTTAGTACATTTTTTATGTTTTTTACATCCCCTTTTACAGCTAATGCAACTGAATAACCAGCAATAGTTGTTATATCACCTAAAATATATTCTGTATTGTGTGAATTGCTGATTGTGAATTGAAGTGTAGAACTGTTACCAACAACAAGGCTTCCAAAGCTTAAACTTGATGTTGATTGACTATAAGTTCCACCAATATCCCCTTCAACCAGCTGAACTGATTGCTCTGTCTCAAGATTATATCCCGTAACCGTCAAAGTAACATTATCTCCGGGAAAGAAAGAATGATCCAACGATACAAATCCGCTTGAATTTGTAAGACCCGTAATATTTATGCCGTCTTTGCAAAGAGTTACTACTGCACCTTCCACAGGACTTCCACCTGCCGTAATGGTAGTTGAGTAGTTATCTGGTAGAACTGAGCTATTTTGGTTATCTATCAAGGTTGGAGTATCTGTTCTGACCTGTAAACTGGCATCCCCGAATATTGTCCATGTTTCATGCGTTTCCACAGCCTCAGTATCTGATGTTCCGCGTTCTGAAAGCATCAGTATATTACCATTCATTGTCACTGAACCAAAAGTTGTTCGCTGATCCGAACTGCTTGTACTTGTTCCACTTCCCGGATTTGCTGAATAATTATATCCACCTGTTAAAATATCGTTCATATAATCCTGAGCGATCTGAGGTGGAGTCCAGGGTTGGTTAATTGTAGCCATAAATGTTGCAACAGCACCTCCACCTGATTTCCTAAGCCAAGCTTCAGCAAAACATTCAGCACTTTCCTGAAATTTACCATTTACACATGCTACAGAGAATATAAAAGGTAATTTTGAAGCGTTAGTGGAATTATTTACGTTTGTGGTGCTGAAATCTGATGTAACCCACTTTGTAGAAGCTCCATGACCGCAATAGTTTATAACACCCAGACCTGCATCTAAATAATTCCCAACTTCAGTAGCTGTAGCTGTAGGATTATCATATGCTTCATAAACAGTTGAGTAGTTAAAAGGAAGAAGTTTGTTCTCTTTGATAATATCAATATGATTATAATCTATCTCTCCGTCATCACCTATACCACTTCCTTCCGAAGATCCTATTCCCAGACCATTCTTGTACCATGTTCCGCTCAAGTCCGGATTCTTTTCATAGTTGATAGTTTTAAGAACCTGAGTAGTAACATCGCTAGTTGATTCCGCAGAAAACCGACCAATAATAAGCTCGGGATATAGATCGGTTCCAACTACACATCCCAACATTGGGTCATTTGGAGCATTTCCGACAAAACCATCACCTATACCATAATCCTGAGTATCACATTTAATGTCTTCCCAACCACCTACTAACTGAATATAAAGAAGATTAGGATTACTGACATATGCGTTTGATATTGTGGCTTTTACATTTGTTCCGGTTGGTACTTCGATAGCACTTACTTTGAATCCTTTCTCTCGTTTCCAGTCAATGTAAGGTTGAATAACACTAGCATCTCTCGAAGTATAAATTACAAGTATCTCACCTAATTCACCAAGTTGGTTAACAAACTTTGGGTACTCATAATTAATAAAAAGCGACTTATAAATCCCATTCATGGAAGGATCTATATAATCCGGTTTTACAGTCAGAGGATTACTTGATTTAGATAATTTCTCGTTTATTGTAAGTGTCAATTTTTTATAGACTCTTATTACATTTTTTTCAGAATTGTACTGAATTGGATAAGCGTAAATATTAACACCTTTGACATCCCTGTATATGAACGAAGATTCATTTTCTACAGCTATTTCAGGATACCAATCATCTGTTATTGATGAAGGATCAATTTCATAAGGTATTTGTGATGGGTCCTGATTTCTGTAGATCGAACCTCTTGATGGCAATAAAGGATGATCAAGTTGAATTTCAGAATACTCTCCATCAAATGAGGAAATTGAAACATCGTTTTTATCCCCAATTTGTATTGTAGCACTTATCTTTGGTAGTTCTGCATAGCCTTTTTTGTTTATTGAAATACTACAATCAGAATCGATCATAGAATAAATTACACCTTCTCTTTCCACTTCAACAATTTTCAGATCACTAATGTTGAAATTTAAAAGCATTTCTTCACTTGAAATACGCTCATATTGTACTTCATAACCTTTTGATAATAGTGAAATGGTCATAGCTATTATTATGAAGAATATTCTTCTCATACTTAACCCCTGAATAAAATCTGATTATTTTAAATAAAAAGCCGGTTTTAGGCCGGCTTCTTATATCAATATGTTCTGATGCTTATTTTATCTTAGCATTATCCGCAGTAATGTAATAGAAATATTTATTTCCAGCTGATACATTTGTATCTTGATAACTTATTGTAGCACTTGAACCGATCTGTGCAAATCCACTATACGGATCAGTTGATCTGTAGATATAATATATCGTTGCACCACTTACAGAATTCCAAGAAAGGTTCGCTTCGCTCGAAGTAACTGATGTTGTTATAAGATTTTGAGGTGCATTAAGAGAAGTCGTCGTACCTGTAATTGAGATATCATCTACATCCCAAAACCAGTCCCATGAACCTGTATAATTCCACTTAATCTTAACATTTGATTGTCCATTTAGTGCCGGTATTCCTTGATTGAATGTCGCAGGATTTGCTGTATCCACTCCTGTCCATTGCTGGATCTGAACCCAGTTAGACCCTCCATCAATACTATATGATAATGTTGCAACATCATCATTGACCCAGTTATAGAAATGTAAGAATGATAAATTTATATTTGTAGCATTTGACATGTCAATTAAAGGGGTTACGAGGTCAGCATTCTGTACTCCACCACTTCCAAAACCATCACTAAACAAGTAAGCATAATTCCCACCTGCACCAGAAATGCCGTTTGCGTGTGTTCCGAATTCCCATACCTGACCACTACCCTGATTATCTACTATTTCCCATCCTACAGGTAGTTCTGTCGAAGCATTAAAATCCTCACTGAAAGGTATTTCGAATTGTGGATATGTTCCCGTTCCTGTTACAGCTACGTATTCAGTTGAATGCCCAATAGAACTAGATGTAATTGTGATATTGCCGTTATACGTAGTTTGAGCTGTCGGTTCAAAAGAAAGATCGAATGTTTTAGATGAACTTGGTGCGATTGTATAATCAAGTACATTCTTCTCTTCTTCTTTAGAATTCGGATAAACCACGTAACCATCTATAGTAGTTATCTGACCTAACATAGTTTCTGTTGAATGACTGTTTGTTATCTCAAATGTTTTTATAACACTTGATCCTACTCCTACTCCACCATATGATAATGAAGAGTGGTCTAATAAAAATGTTCCTCCTGTTGCACCGTAAGCCACATCAAATGTTACAGGAAGTATTTTTGTTGATTCATCAGGATCATTTGATGCGACCATAATATTAGCTGTATAAGTACCGAGATCAAGATCTGTTGCATCACATGTTATAGTGATTTGATCACCTCCAACACCAATTACACTACCAGTAGAAGTACTCATAGAAAGCCATTCTGGTGTTGCCATAAATTCTATTCTGAGATTATTCTTCAAATATCCTGTATTGTAAGTAACTAGAGAACCGTCCGTTGCGGTAGGATCACCTATACCTACAGTACATTCATCAAGAATACCACCCATGCTCTTATATTGATATATTATTTTACCTGTCCTATATATAATCGCTTGGAATGTATTCAGATTTCCACCACCACCGTAAAGATAATCCGCAACTCCATCCCACTCAATTATAAATCTATCATTGGCAGTATCAGCGTAAGAATAAATCTGGCCACTATCATCAGGATTAAGGTCATCCCAGAAAACTGCAAGAAGAGCTCTCATTCCATTTGTAGGTATCGCTGTATTTTCATAAGTAATATCATCCTCAAGGAATGATGCAGTTCCGTTTGATCCGACTACTATGCTTGTATAGTCTACTCCGTAATAGTTGAAAGTAAAGCCCATGTTAAGCGATACAGATTCATCCTCATCACCAAGGTTAAGTGAATTTCCCAGACTATTGATCTCAACCCAGTCATAAACAGGTCCACCAATTTCATCAGAATCTTCCCACTTATATCCATAAGTATCAGGTCCTCCGGATGCTTTTATCTCTTTACCGTTTATATAGTTTATAGATAAAGAATAATCAAGTTGTACAATAGATGTGTTCTGAATACTAAATATTTGATCATCCGTAGCAGTTGGTGGTGCCGTTGCATAAACTGAAGTCGGATTTAGATTTATATCCGCATATATTAGATCGATACTCCATGTTGCTGTATATGAACTGGATCCAGCCACGTTTGTTGCTAATACTTTCCAGTAATATGTACCTTCAAGAAGATTTGATGCTGGAGTATAATTACTTGGAACAACTGTTTCATTAATCTCAGGAGAACTGAAATCTGAATTATTATCAATAAGTATTGTGTAACTTGCTGTTTCTGGATTATCATCCCATTCAAAAGCTGGAGTGGGATCAGGTATAGTGCTAGAGTTCAGAGGAGTGACTAGAGAAGGTGTTCCCGGAGGAGTAGTCGGTACATAACCTAATGCCTCACCGATATCTATCATACCATAACCTGAATAAACATCCCATCCAACTGAAGATTCACCAATAGCAATATCCCTTGCTGTATCGACCATAAGCTGTCTTATCTGTGCTGGAGTATATGAAGGATATTTAGATTTAACCAAAGCTGCAAAACCTGCTGCATATGGGCAGGAAGATGATGTTCCGTTGAAGAATTCAAAATAATCACCTGAAGCATAACCATCTGATCCCTGAATATCAGTTGCAGGCATGATAGTAGGTGCTAGAATGTCAACTGCATTCATATCGTCCTGAGGAGCAGATACATCATACATTGAAGACCACCATCCTTCTATATCAGAAGTAGTCTCAGATTTTCTTACACCCTCCGGTGCTGCTGCTCCGACTGCAATAACTTTCGGATGATTTGCAGGTCCAGATATTTTAGTATATGATGTCCCGTAATTTCCTGTTGAAGCAAGTAAGGTAACACCTTCTGCATATGCATAATCTATAGCTGCATCATAAACAGGATCCTCTCCATAATATGCTGTTGGTGAGCCAAAGCTCATACTAATTACATCAGCACCATTATCAGCTGCCCAGATTGTTCCGTTCGTAACTCCGTTAAAAACTCCTCCAGTAGTTGATACTTTGACCATCATTATTGAACAGTTTCCGGCAACACCAGAAACTCCAATACCATTATTTGCTATACCTGCAGCAACACCTGCACAGTTTGTCCCATGAGGAGCAATACTTTGAACTTCAGCACCAGTATCATAAATTGGATCATCATCATTCATACCGAAATCGTAACCACCTATATAATTAGCTGCAAGATCAGGATGAGTGTAATCTATGCCCGTATCCATTATACAAACCACTACATCAGGACTACCATATCCTTGAGTACCATTCCATCCTGATTGTATATCTGTATCAAATCCGGCAAGGCCGATACCTGGTCCTGAGTGAGAAGATGTATCAGGATTATATTGAGGTAGCTGAACCGTATTATTATGCCCCCAGTTATTTGAAAAGTAAGGATCGTTTGGAGTTGCCATTAGATAGTAACATATCTGAGGTTGAGCGATATCTACATTTGGATCAGACTTGTAAAGTTCGACGATTTCTAAAACATCAGCATCCATAGGAATTTCAATGGAGAACCATCTATCAAGACCTAATTTCTTTGCAAGAACCTTGTTTTTTGCTTCAATAATATCAATCTTTATACTACTTGCTTTGACTTGTTCATTTTTTAAATCAAGAGAAGTAATTCCTGTTTTTGTGTATAAAACATCTCTTTCTTTCACCAGTAGATTTTTTGAACTTTTTGCTTGCTCAGTTAATCTTACCCTTATCTTACCTTGAAAGAATTTTGGCATATCGTCCAAACTTTCATTTTTTGGAGCTTGGGCAAAAATCATTCCCAGCATAATTAAAACCAATACTAATACATTCTTCATACTTTTCTCCCCTTTTTTATTATATATATTAATTTATATTTCATTATTCACTCTTATTTCTTTATCCTCTACACTTACGAACTACTCACAGCTCATGAATGTAATTTAGTTTTATGTAAAACTGTTTTATATAAAACAACATTTTTTTTTAAATGTCAACACCTTTTTTAAAAAAATAAAATAAATTATTTTTAGATTAGAATATATTAACTAGTTTAATACAAAATTATATTTATTTAATAAAATCCCTTGACATTAGTTTTACGTAAAACTATATTTCACATATGACAGAACCTGAGTACATAATTACATTCATGTCTATGATCCGTTCAAAGGCGAACAATCTGATATTGTCTGAATTTAAGAAGAATAATATTATCGGTCTTGCACCCAGTCATGCCTCTATACTGAATTTACTGTACAAAACTGATGGAAAACTGAGAATGGTTGATATTGCTGAAAAGATTGGTCGAGACAAATCTACTCTTACAGTACTGATCAATAAGCTTTCAAAACTAAAATACGTAAAAAGATTAAGATCTAGATCAGATTCAAGAATTACTTACATTGCACTTACACAAAAAGCAATTGATCTAAAACCGACCTTTGTTCGTATCGCTGACCTAATGATCGAAACTGCATTTAAAAATTTTGATCAGAAAGAACAAAAATTATTGATGGACAAATTGAGCAAGCTGTATAGTAATTATTAAATAAAAAAGACCGGTTAACGGTCTTTTTTTTGTATTCATAAATTTTACTTTGTATTATCCGCTGTAATCTGATAGAAATATTTATTTCCTGATAACGCTTCACTATCAGTATAAGAGTTTGTTCCTGAAGAACCTATAAAAGTGAATCCTGAATAAGGATCTATTGATCTATATACATTGTAGGTAGTTGCCCCACTTACTGCATCCCATGAAAGGGAACATGAACTTGATATCGCATCTGGTATAACATTTAATGGAGAACCTAATGATGTAATCGTACCTGTAATTAGAACGTCATCAATATCCCAATAATATCCCCATGAACCGGTGAAGTTCCATTTTATCTTTACATTAGCTTCACCATCGAGAGCCGGTATTGCTTGATTGAATGATGCTGGATTAGTAGTATCTTCTGACCATTGCTGTATCTGAATCCAATTACTTCCTCCATCAACACTATATGATAGAGTAGCAATATCAGAACTAGAGTACCAATTGAAATAATGACTGAATTCTAATGTTATGTCTGCTGCGTTTGACATATCGATCTTTGGTGTCAAAAGATCTGTATTCTGTGAATTGCCACTACCATATGCGTCACTATTTACATATGCGTAATTACCATCTGCGCCAGACAAGCCACTTGTATGAGTACCAAACTGCCATACCTGACCATTTCCTTCAATGTCAACTATCTCCCATGCTGTTGGTAAACTTATAGAAGCATTGAAATCTTGACTGAATGGAATCTCGAATGAAGGAGCTGTTCCTGCACCTGTTACAGCTATATATTCTGTAGGATGTGCACTATCCGTCGAAGTAATAGTTATATTACCATTGAAGCTTCCTTCCGAAGTAGGTGCAAATGTAAGATTAAATATCTTTGATGAACTTGGGGATACAGTATAATCAAGTACGTTCTTCGCTTCTCCTTTGGATGAAGTATCAACTGAATATCCTGAGATAGTTGTTATGTTACCCATTATATATTCAGTGGCATGACTATTAGTGATCTCAAATGTTTTAACAATGTTTGATCCAACACCTACATTTCCGTAGGATAATGCTGAATGATCAAGAATAAATGTTCCACCTATAAGCATTTGAACTAGCTGGACATTCACTTCTGTTGCTTCTTTGAATGAACCTGTATCATCAGTTACAACTATATTATTTATAGTCTGTGGTAAATATCCCGGAGCTGATACAGTCATATTGTATGTTCCCGATTTCAATATCCTGTAGTAATCTCCAAAGTCAGGATCTGTATAATATTCTTTATCTATACCTGCTATTTCAATTGTTGCATCAAGTGGAAGTCCAGTATCGTAATCTGTTACTATACCATAAATCCCTTTATGAGCAGCTGAAAGATACCAGAACATTGCATCTCTGTTATCCTGCCAAAAACCAGCAATTTCACTGAAAGCAGGCCATTTTGTTGAAGATATTTCTAAAGTCATATCTATATCATTGTAGTACCTGTAGTTCCAATCCTGCATTCCACCTGTGATTTGATACCATTCACTTCCATTCGTAATACCATCAGTAAATTCTGAACTATTAAACATAGGAGGATTTCTAACAGAGTAATTATATGCTAACCATGTTAAATGCAAATCATCAGGTGCTGGAGCATAAGCATAATTTGCAATTCCAGTGTCAATATCATAACCGTAATTGGTCACTAAAGCCCCACCATGATAGTTTGTAGATAAAACAAAATTATGATCGTTACTCCAGTTTATTAAAGCATCAATTTCTGGTTCATCAGCCTCTGCCACATTTGGTTCAGAATATAGACCTTCAGGAAAATCTCTGTTTAGATCCACATTATTAGCATTGTATCTCTGATTTAGTGCCATACCGTCAGGATTCATCAAAGGCATAACATAAAGTTCTGTATTGTTAACGATGAACTGCATTGTATCATTGTTAGCCTGATAACCATAAAGAATATCTTCTATCATATACATTTCCATTTCGACACCAGTAACCTCATCACCGTGCATAGTAGAAACGAATTTCATCTCAATTTCAGCTTCCTCAATATCAACATTATCTGAAATTTTTAACACCCATAGGGTTCTTCCCTGTACCGATGTTCCAATCGGTATTCTTTTACAAATAGTAGGATATCTGTTCTGCCAAACAAGCATTGAATCTCCAATATCCTCATTATACCTATAGGCAGTTGCATCCTTTGGAAGTTTTAATGGTTCCCAGGTAATTGTGTAGCCTTCTTTCTCAATAAGTTCAAATCTTTCTTGATCAACATAGACTTTCAAATATTCAGGAAATCCTTTTTCATTACCTTGAAAACTTGTTCTATCAACATCTACTTTGTTAACCTTCATGAATTTCAAATCATCAGGACCTGAAACTTTTACTTTAGCATATTCAAATTTCTTAGCTGAGAATACCAATACTGTTGTTATCAGTATTAAATAAATTATTTTTCTCAAAATACTCCTCCAGTACGTATTATTTTAGCATAATATTCTTATGCTTAATCAATTGAGAGACATAGTATAATTCATATACAGAATTGTCAATGATAAATGTTGTTATTTTTGAAGAAAAAAGATCTTCGCTATTTTATTAACGATTTCAATATTATCAAGCGCAAGATCCAAGGTATCCCCAATTGAAATACAACCGTGATTTTTCCAAAATACCACATTATGATCTTCAAGCTTTTTCAATGTTTTATCTGCAAGATCTTTTGATCCTGGTTCGGTAAAAGGAATATAGCCTATCTTATTTGGTATGAGCATACTGAATTCGGAATGCATTGAGTTGAATACTGAATTAATTTTTATCTCTGAATTCAAATCCTCTCTGTGCATTGCTGCAATAAGTTCTTCAGGATGAGAATGTACAACAGCTTTCTCTGATCTTCCGCTATTTGCAAGATACTTATGAATATTGATATGACTTAGATATTCAGAGGTCGGGACGAATTCATTCTCTCCGAACTTAGATATATAATATCCTTTTTCTCCTGTTATAAAAGTAAGAATTCCACAGTATTTTTCCGCAGAAATTGCAATATCCCTCATTCTGCTACCTGCTGATGTTATGATAATTGAAGTATTATTTAAAAATCCAAAATCTTCAGAATTTTTTTGAAAATTTGAACTATCAAATTCTTCACCGATAGCATCACTGACATTCACACTGATGTTACCTGCATTTGCTTCTGCCCACCCTCTTTCTGATAATATTTTGGCTATATTTGAAATACTTTTTAAGGTTTGCTGCATTTTCTTTAATTTTATCATATCTACTCCGGATTTATTTCTAAAGAAAAATATACTGATTTTAGCATAAAAAATATGTAAAATAATTCTTTTATTTTACACTATAATCACTTTATCTTAAGCTTATTAATAAAAATGTACAAGAATATAATATTTATGGAGCAAATGATGAGCACGAATTTGGTTAAATTAACATTAGCAGATGTGATTTGGAAAGAGAAAAGTATTGCAAAAGATATCATTTTAATTGCATCAACGAGTTTAATGATCGCTTTGCTAGCACAGGTAGTAATACCAATATATCCTGTTCCATTCACAGGCCAGACATTAGGTGTTTTACTTACCGGTGCATTGATAGGGAAAAATAGAGCTTCATTAAGTCTTCTTTCTTATCTAATGATGGGATTTATTGGAATGCCTGTATTCGTTGGTGGAACTTTTGGAATAGCTAGATTAGCAGGACCAACTGGTGGGTATTTGATAGGTTTTGTTTTTGCAGCAATGATTGTTGGACATCTGACTGAAAAAGGTTGGGATAGAAACTTTATTACTTCAGTGATTGCTATGTTTATCGGAAGTGTTGTGATCTATTCTTTTGGTCTTTTATGGCTAAGTAATTTTACAGGATGGGATAAAGTTTTATCTGCAGGACTGATTCCATTTATCTCAGGTGATATTATAAAAATATTGATCGCTGCTTCGATCTTACCTGCTGGTTGGAAACTGATAAAGAAATAAATTCTATTTAATAAGAATAAAAAAGGCGATATAGATTATTCTACATCGCCTTTTCGTGTCCACTTTTAGGGGGGCACTACAAAAATAACGCCCTTTTTTTTATTCTATTTTCTTTTTGGTAATTTTGGTAATGACAAATTTGGTCTTTTATCAAATTTAGGTCTTTTTACTGGATTCTTCTTCAGTTCATCAAGAACAACATCTAATGCAGTATCGAGTTGAGGATCTTTACCTTTAGCATAATCCTGTGGTTTGATATCCACTTCTATATCGGGATCTGTTCCATAATTCTCAACTCCCCACTGAACATCTTTGAACCAGAATGAATATTCAGGTTGAGTTGTACCAGAACCATCAGCTAAAGAATATTGACCATTAATACCTATTACTCCACCCCAAGTTCTTTTACCAATAAGTTTTCCTAGTTTCATCATTTTAAATGAATGGCTAAATATATCACCATCAGAACCTGCAAGCTCGTTTGTAAGAGCAACAATAGGACCTTCTACCGCATGAGCAGGATAAGTTTCAGCATCTTTACTCCATCTGATTGTATCATAGCCAATAACCTTTCTATTCAATTTTTCAAGAAGCAACTGAGAAACATATCCACCACCATTATATCTCACATCAACTATCATTGAATCATATTGACACTCTGATAAATACAATCTGTGGAATTCAGCAAAGCCATGATTCCCCATATCGGGAATATGAATATATCCCGTTTTCCCCTTACTTTTCTTGTGAACATACTCTCTATTAGTTTCAACCCAATTTCTATACATCAAAAACATTTCAAAACCTAATGTATTCACTACTACATCTTTTTTATTCTTCTTACCTTTCTTGATAATTGTAAGAGTGATGTCTTGATTAGGAAAGTTAACAAGTAGTTCTCTAGGATGAGTATTTTTATCAACTTTTGAGCCATTTACAGCTATCAGTTTATCTCCATTTTCTATATTTACACCTGGTCTTATTAGAGGTGAACACTCATTTTTGTTACTTGCATCACCATAAAGGATATTTTCAAAAGTATAATATTTCCCATCTTTAGTAAGCTTATAACCACAACCTAATTTTCCCATTGGATAGGTTCTGTGTTTCCTATAGTCTCCACCCCATTCATAGCAATGTGATGTTCCTAATTCTCCCTGCATTTCCCATATTAAATCAGAGAACTCTCCCCTACTTCCTAATCTTTCAAGTAACGGATAGTAACGATCATATACTTTCACCCAATCAATTTTACTCATGTCTGCTGTCCAGAAATGCTCTCTCTGAAGCATCCAGGCTTCTCGATACATCTGCTTCCACTCTTCTCTTGGAATTATGCCTATCTTAATCCTGGATATATCGATTTCTCCACCTTCAAGAGAAATTTTATTCTTAACTTTATCATCTGGTTTTACACCTGCTTTCAGAACAGATATTTCACTACCTTTTACTACTATCATTGATTTCTTATCAAGGCTTAGCTTAAAATGATTAATACCTTCAAGGATTACTTCTTCTTTTTGTTTATCAAGATCGTAAGATTTCAAAGTAACTGTTCTTTTTTTATCTTCTTCATTGAACTTTGGATTGTATTCGGCATAAAGAATACTTCTTTCAAAAGTTTGCAATGAACTAAAATTACTTGTACTGATCGGGAATTCAATAATCCTTCTTTCAATTCCATCAAAATCTATCTTTACTTCAATTTCATTCTTCTTATCATCTTTTTTATCTTGCTTACCTTTTTTATCATCTTTCTTATCTTCATCCTCTCCATTTTCTCCACCTGGAGATTTCGGATCAAGAATAAATGGAGATTTAGTTTCTTTTAGCAATGGAAGTGCATAGATCTTAGAAGCTTTAACAAAAGCCAGTTCAAAATGAACTGCATCGTTCACTGGATTGAAAGTTCTTTCACTTATGAAGTAAATATATTTTCCATCTTCAGAAAATACTGGATTGTTATCATTACCTACAGTTTTAGTTACAACATTATTCTTTCCAGTTAAAATTTCGAGGATTTTAATTATAGAAGTTGCAGGAGTATCTCCAAAACTATAAGTGATCCATTTAGCATCAGGACTCCAATCAACTGACCATATCATGAAGTGATCGGATTTATCGAGAATCTTACTTTTCTTCTTGTCAAGATCTATCCAAATTATCTCATTTCTGTGATTCGTTATAACTATCTGATTATTCTTTGGTGAAGGGAAAATCCCTCTAACCCTTCCAACAGGAATATCTTCTAATAAAGTTTCCTTATTTTTTACAGGATCGACGATAAGAATTCTATCCTCGTTTTCAAATTCATCTGATACCGTTACAAATTTCTTATTATCGAACAACCAACTAAGTTCTCTATATCTAATTCCATCTTTTTTACCTACTTGCCTAACAGGACCAGTCCAATTTGCAAATGAAACAGCTTTTCCTCTGGCAGTAATTGCAACATGAGTACCCTTCGAACTGACATCACAACCTTCAAAATAATCTGAAGCATTAATAAACTTTCTGAGCACTTGTGTATGAGAGCTTCTATAATCTATTTTTATTTTTTTAGGATTTTTATCACCAATGTTAAGTGAATACAGGTCCGCTCCGGCATGATATACAATAGTTTTACCATCAGTATCAGCATTTCTAACAAAATATTCATCATGGTCAGTATGCCTTTTTACATCCTTACCTTTTGTATTACTTGAATAAATGTTTGCAATACCTTCATGATCTGATATGAAGTAAATTCTACTTCCTATCCACATTGGGGAATTCAGATTAGATTTCAAATCTTTTAAAATTGGTTTGAAAACACCATTACCTTTTTCATCTATCCACAATTGTCCCGCAGTTCCACCTTTATATCTTTTCCACCTAGCTGAATCTTGGTTATTTCTACCTATAACAACACCTTTTTTCCCATAACTTACTCGGTTAGCATGACCAAAAGGAAGTAATTCAGGTTCTCCACCATCTAAACCGATTTTATAGATACTTGAACCAAATGCTTGCTCAAAATTGCTTGCGAAAACAATAGACTTACTATCATCACTCCAAGCTAAAGGCTTAGCAAATCCTCCCAGATATGTAAGTCTTTTCTGTCCACTTCCATTAATTTCCTTAATATACAATTCTTGATAGCCTTCCTCTTCAGCTGTGTATGCCAGATATTTCCCATCTGGAGATACCTTAGGGGATGACATACTTGAAAGATTAGCTGTTATCCTTGAAGCAATTCCACCTTTCAAAGAAACCTGCCACAGATCGTCCTCACTAACAAAGATCACTAAGTCATTCTTGACTGTAGGAAACCTATAATAACCTTGTTGTTTCATTACTTTTCCTCCGATTTATTAAATAAATATGTATTTTCAATGCTGCTAATAGCTTTCATCGTAAAATGAGATTATTAATATATAACTAATTAAAGTTTAGAACAAAGAAAAAAATAATATTTTTGATTGATTTTAAAATAATATAAAAATGATTTTAAATGGAGATTTACAAGGAAGATTGGAATTTTTTGAGAAGGAGCTTAGAAATACTAAGTGACTTCGATAAAAAAACTATCTGACGCAGAAAATCAAAATTTAAAACATTTTTAAGTCCATTCGACATTTTCTTTGATTACCCTTGCTGGAACACCTCCAACCATGCATCCAGCAGGAACGTCATGTGTAACAACTGCACCAGCTGCAATAACAGCTCCATCTCCAATAGTAACACCATTTAATATCATTGCCCTTCTACCAATACCAACATGTTCACCTATCACAATAGGTTTTGTATTGAATTCTTCCATACCTTTTATAACATGATCATTGGAATCACTGATCACAACGCCCTTTGAAATTGCAACATAATCACCGATCTTAATACTTCTATAACAAGTAATATCTACATCATTTGAAGCATAACCACTTCCGATCTCGAGTTTTCCACCTTTTTTTATGTTGATATATCCACCTGTATGAAAACTGAAAATTCCATTAACCGTAAATTTGCCGGCTCTGTCAATTTTTAGAGATGAATTGTTAAAATTACTTCTTTCCCAGGCAGTACCAAGGTGTAATACTGCATTACCATTTACAATTACCTGTCCTTTTCTTGCAATACCTATTTTCATTCTAGGGTAAACAAGTATTCTCAGATTATTGAAATAACCTTGCTTGAAATTAATATAAAGTGTTTTTAAAATACTAAGTCTTTTGTAGCCAAAAAATATACTGATCATTCTCTTGAACATAGGGCTCTCATCTTTTTATTATTTAGATTTCATAATATATTTGATTTAAGGCTAAATTACAATAAATAAAAAAAGACAGTTTAAAATAACTGCCTTAATATAATAATATAGACTTTTAAAAACGGGTATTACACTTCAACAATCCAACCCTCAGGTGCCTCAATATCTCCAAACTGAATACCAGTAAGAGTATCGTACAATTTTCTTGTTACAGGTCCTACTTCAGTTTCGCTATGGAATATATGAAAATTACCTTTATTCTCAATTCCGCCTATCGGAGAAATAACTGCGGCAGTACCACAAGCACCTGCTTCTTTAAACTCGTGTAATTTATCAATTTCAACATCTCTCTCTTCTGTTTTCAATCCTAAATATTCTTTTGCAACATGTAATAAAGAATATTTTGTTATACTTGGAAGAATCGATGGTGATTGCGGAGTAACAAATGTATCATCGTGAGTAATCCCGAAGAAATTTGCAGCTCCAACTTCCTCTATCTTAGTATGAGTTGCAGGATCAAGATAAATACAATCAGCAAAACCATTCTGAACGGCTCTTTCGTGTGGCAATAAACTTCCACCGTAATTTCCACCGACTTTTGCTGCTCCTGTACCGTTAGGTGCGGCTCTATCAAAATCAGATATTGTGAAATTTACCGGAGCTAACCCACCTTTAAAATATGCTCCAACAGGGACACAAAAAATCGAGAAAATATATTCTGGAGCAGGTCTTACACCTAGGTTGTCTCCTACACCAATTACAAAAGGTCTCAGATACAAACTTGCACCACTTCCGTAAGGAGGTAAATATTTCAAATTAGCTTTAACTACTTGTTTACATGCTTCAATGAATCTATCTACAGGAAATTCAGCCATCATCACTCTTCTACAACTTTGAACCATTCTCTTAGCATTCTCTTCGGGTCTGAATAAAAGAATTCTACCATCTTTTGCAGTATAAGCTTTCATTCCTTCAAAGCAACTTTGACCATAATGGAAAACTGTCGAAGCTTCACTTATTGTAATTGTGTTATCTTCTACTAATGCTCCATCATCCCATTTTCCATCTTTCCATCTTGATATATATCTTTTATCGGTTTTCATGTATGAAAACCCTAAAGTACTCCAATCAATGTTCGCTTTTTCCATTTTTCCCTCATCTATTTAATTATGTTATTTTGAAACAAAGTGATATTTTTTTTATTACAAATCAAGATATTTTTTTACAAAAAAATAAATAGAGGCGCATTCGCACCTCTATTTATCCAAAACTTTCGTAAGGGACGTAGATCTGCGTCCCCTACATATATATAATTACTCTTCTAGTGCCAACTTTGCAACCGCCTCTGCATGAATAACTGCAGTATCAAAGATCGGAATATCATAATGTAACTGTTTAATTGCCATGTTCAATTCCGTACAACCTAATATAACACCCTCTGCACCTCTTTCCACCATAGCGTCAATTATCTTTTTCAATTTATCCTGATCTTCCTGACTGCTTTTTCCTAATGCAAGATCTCTGAAAATCAGTTTATGAACGTAGTTTCGGTCTTCTATACCGGGAACTATTGACCTGATATCATAATTTGTTAATAATCTATCTTTATAAAATTCCTCTTCCATAATAAATCTTGTTCCTAGGAGTCCAACTTTCTTCAGCCCTAATTTTTTAATTTTTTCAGCTGTTGGATCGACTATATGAAATATCGGTACTTTTATTTCTTTTTGAACAGCTTTGTAAACTTTATGGCAAGTGTTTGAACTCATTATTATAACACCCGCACCATAATCTTCTAGTTTTTTTGCTATTTCAATGAATAATTTCGTTATTTCTTTCCAGTTATCACTTTCTTGCAATTTCTCTATCTTTGTAAAATCTACAGAATGGATCATACATTCTGGCAATTTCTCACCTTGAGTAAGTATATGTGCTGTTTGATTTATAACACTATAATATTGTGATGTTGAATGCCAACTAACTCCGCCAATGATACCAATCTTTTTCATAGGATACTCCTTAATTAAAGTAATATTTCAAAAAATCTATACTGCGTTTATCTATATATCTTAATACTATAATATTTCTAACAAAAAAACAATGAAAAAAGAGCAGGATTTTCTGCTCTCGTTATAAAAATGTAGAGACGTAGCAGTGCTACGTCTTTACAAAACATTTTTACATCATTTCGGTGATGGCTTTTGCTAAACGCTTAACACCTTCAGTAATCTCTTCTTTAGTCGCAAATGAAAAATTCATTCTCATTGTATTTTTACCACTATCATCACAATGGAAAACACTTCCAATTACAAAAGCTACATCATTTTCAACTGCCACTTTAAATAGATCCTCAGCTTCCATATGCTCAGGTAAAGTTACGAAAAGAAATAGACCCCCTTCAGGATTCGTCCAGGTTACACCTTTTGGCAAATAAGTTTCAAAGGCTTCGATCATTGCATCTTTCTTCCCTCTATACATATCGATTATCTTTACAAGATTTGTATCGAAATAGCCTTTTTCTATATATTTAGCAGCTATCTTCTGAACGAATGAAGAGGTACATAAGTCTGTAGATTGCTTAGACATTACGATCTTATCGATTATAGTTTCTTCACCAATTATCCAACCAATTCTAAATCCAGGTACAAATATCTTAGAAAATGTTCCAAGAAGAAGTACTTTACCATTATCTGCAAGTTGATAGATAGTTTTCTGGTGCTCACCTTCAAA
>JAQICF010000159.1 GCA_027858795.1 Candidatus Delongbacteria bacterium
ATTGAAGGTCTTATCAGGGTAAGGAATGAGCATTCTGACAACTTCATTTATGACGAGAGCAGAAACATGTTCAAAGGTAAAAGAACAGGTGTAGAACTTCATGTCGGTAAAGAAGTTGAGATCGTTATCAGCAATATTGATCGAGAGATGTTGACAATTGATTTTGAGCTTGTAACTAAGAAGAAATAATATTTTTTATCATCCTCGTGCATTAGGTTTATCCCGATTTGTCGTGAACACAGGGATCCATACTATATCACAAGTTATCATATAAGTACAATATTACACTCCATGTGTGTTTTTCATCTAATAATATCACAACTCGTCATATTAGTGCAGTTTATTACACTTTTACTTGATTTCTCATACATTATTTACTATATTACTTAAAAAAGAGCAATAGAATGCACTACGATGAATTTTCACTTATAATTAAAAGCAGAAGAGAAGTCTTGAAGATCACTCAGGAACATTTAGCTGAATTATCTGGGATAGGCTTAAGAACACTCAAATCCATTGAAACCGGGAAAGGCAACCCAACACTTGAAACTATCATCAAGGTTATCGAAGTGCTTGGATTAGAGATAAACATAAACATAAAAAACATTAAAGTATAGGAATGAGAGTTCGGCACAATATTTTGCCACTTAAATTATTGTGCCAAACCACCATATTATCGAAGTATGAGAGAATATGAGAAAAGCTAAAGTATATAGAAATGAAGAATTAATAGGTTATTTGGTCGAAGAAGATCGAGAAAATTATGTTTTTAAATATAATGATGCTTGGCTTATGGATAATAACAAGCCATCCGTAAGTCTAACTTTGCCAAAAAGTCCTCAAGAATATAGAAGCAAGTACCTTTTTCCATTCTTCTTTAATATGCTCAGTGAGGGCGCAAATAAAGACCTGCAAATAAGACAATTAAAAATTGATCCAAATGATAATTTTGGACTACTATTAGCAACTGCTCAATACGATACTTTAGGAGCAATAACAATTAAACCTGATGAAACAGATTAAACATGAACTTAGAAAAAATAAAATATTGCCCCGCCACATTGGCAGAAGGATTTGATACTTACAGTTCTGCTTGCTTAAAGAAGATGTTTGATGGAAAAAAAGTTAGCCATGTCTTAAGTTATGATCCTCCTTCTTCAAGTGAAGAGGCTGCCGAGTTGTTTATTGAAAACAGAAAGAGGATTTCAATATCAGGTGTTCAAACGAAGATCAGTCTTATATTAGAAAAGAATATTTTGAGATTATCTAGGATTGGCGAACATGGAACTTACATTTTAAAACCTATTCCCCGAGATGTAAAGATGGTAGATCAAGTTCCTGCAAATGAACATCTTACAATGCAAATAGCTAGGCAAGTTTATAAAATTCCTACAGCAGAAAATGCCATTGTTTTTTTTAAAGATGGTACTCCTGCCTATTTAACAAAAAGATTTGATGTTAAGACAGATGGATCAAAGTTAGGTAAAGAAGATTTTGCATCATTAGCAGGTAAAATTTCTATGAATGCAGGTGATAATTATAAATATGATTTCAGTTATGAAGAAATTGGTTATCTGATACAAAAATATGTTCCCGCTTGGCGAGTTGAGATAGAAAAATTTTTTGTAATTGTTATTTTTAATTTTCTATTCTCAAATGGAGATGCTCATCTTAAGAACTTTGCTTTATTGGAAAACAGTGAAGGGGATTATTTACTTAGTCCTTTCTATGACCTTCTAAACACTAGACTACATGTTAACGATTCAGATTTTGCTTTATCAAAAGGATTATTTATAAATGACTTCAAATCTGACAAATATAGAAAATCCGGTCATCCGACTTTATCAGACTTCTTTGAATTAGGGGAAAAAATTGGTGTTAACGAAAAAAGAATTGATAAATTAGTTGCACCTTTTACCGAAAATCACGAACTTATTGAAACATTGATCAAACGATCTTTCTTAAGTCCAAAAAGTAAAAGAACATATAAGTTACATTATTCTACTAAATTAAATTACTTGAAAAAATGAAAACAACTATACAAATATTGATACTGATTTTGTCGACTTTAGTATTTTCCCAGGATAACACATATGAGATAAAGAAAAATACAAGCTTTGCTGTTACAAAATACAAGCAGAAAAAGTATCGAAGTGCTATGAATTATTTTGAGAAAGTTTTAAAACTTGATCCTGATTTTAAAGTTGTACCTTTTTCAATCCTGGATAAACAAGCTCGTTGTTACAAAGAACTCGGATTGGAAGATTCAGCAGCTATTGCTTATACAAGATTAAATCAATTAGATCCAAGTAATGAAATTGCACAAAAAAATGTTGAATATAAACATTTCAAGAATGAAGACTTTTCTAAAGCATCAGAACTTAGTAGAAAACTGGCTGAAGAGAATCCGGATGAGCCTGAACATTGGAAAAATGCAGGGGATTACCTTTTCAGGGAAAATAATTTCAAAAAGAATATGAACAACATCTTAAAATATTATCAAAATTATTTTAAAAAGAAATTTGATGACGAAACTATCAAAAAAGTAATTTCTCTGTCAAAAGTAAAATTAACTGAATTACAATCTAAGCTTATTGTCAATATTCTGGAATTAATAATAAAGAACGGTTCAGAAGATATTGAAATTAAAAGAGTATTGGCAAAATATTATATAGATTCACACCCTGACAAAATAAAAACTGCGATGATATATTTAACCGAGATAGAAAAGAAACATCCTGGTGATAAGAAAGTTAAACAATTGTTGGTTGAAGCTTATACCAATGATAAGAATTACACAAAAGCTTTGGAATATGCTGAGAATATATTAACGATCGAGAAACTTGATTACCCATTTAACTATTATAATACTTACGCTAAATTATGTATTGAGCTGAAAAACTTTATGTCTGCTAGAAATAAAGTTAACGAAGGATTGAAAAAATACGATGATAGAGCATTCAATAAAATACTTGCAAAGATATACAATGCTTCCGCATCATCAGGTCAAAAAGAATTGAAGTATGATGATAAACTTGTATTCCTAATAGCATTCGGACTTTATAATGATAGCGACGAATTATCCGCAGCAGCAAAATTAAAAGCTAGCGGGTTGTTACCTTCAAAATCTGACTACTTTATGAACAAAGATAAACTTTTTCCTGCTGGAAATAATTATAAATGGATTAATAAAGAATGGAAAGAAGTTAAATACATAAAAACATACTTAAACGGTCTCTAATGGATCTCCGTATCAAGTACGAAGATGACAATGTGAACAAGGTGGCTTTAGCCCCTTGCAACAATAACTTATAAGGATACTTTATGAAAAATATATTAATAATTCTACTTACATTGACCACATTTTTATTTTCAGGTTTGATCAAAGGTGATATAAAAGATAATAATGGAAAGCCCTTAGGTGAAGCTAATATTACTATTGAAGGAACAACTTTGGGTTCTGCCTCAGATGATGAGGGATATTATCTTATTACAGGTGTTAAAAAAGGCACCTATTCAATGAAATGCTCATATATTGGTTTTCATGCTATAACAGCTGTTGGTGTTACTGCTTGTGACGACTCTTTGACTGTTGTTAACTTCACTTTGTATCCTCTTGAAATGGAAATGGAAGAATTGCAAGTTGAACATGAAGAAGATAATCTTAAAGAACCTATCAAATTCAGAGAATTAAAACCTATTAAATTCTATCAAATTTATCATGTGGTAAATTCCGATTCTACTTTAAAAAAACCTGACAAAGTAAAAGTTGGTTTCTTTGAAAGATTTTTCTATAAGGTAGGAAGACTATTCGATTAAAATAAACGAACTAATCTTATGATAAAAAAAATAATACTATTTTCATTGATCATCACTCTATTTCTTTCTTGCTCTAAAACTTTGGTGAAAGTAGAAAAAATAAAAGAAGCACCAACAATACGATTTAAGGATATTGATAATTCTGAATTGCCTGTAGAGTTCAATGTTCTTGGTGACCCCCGTAGTGGGATGTGGTCGGTGCAATTCTATGACCTTGATAACAATATTTCTTTATTTGAATACAATAAAAATAAAAACCTTCTACCAGCATCCAACTTAAAGATCGTTACAACAGCTGCCGCTTTGAAGGTGCTTGGACCTTTTTACAAATTCAAAACTGACTTTTTTTATACAGGTAGTATCAACAAAAAGTTAAATGTTCTTAATGGTGACATTATTGTTTATGGTAGTGGTGATCCGACCATTGGTCAAGATTATTTTAGAGATTCTACACTTACAGAATTTCAAGTTATAGCTGATTCATTGAAAAAGAATCTTGGAATTGATTATATCAGAGGAAACATCAAAGTTTACAATCCTGTAAAACACGATAATATGTATGGCAAAGGCTGGGATGTTGATGACCTTCCGCACTATTATTCTGCAATTATATCACCAATTGCATTTAATGAGAATTTAATCAAAATCATCATTAAAGATGGTAAAATAAATGCTATTCCTGATTATCCGTTCAAATTTAAACTTGATACTATTCCTGATATGGAAAGATCAAATTTTACAAGAGTTTTAGGAACAGATTCAGTTATCGTTAGATCAAACTTTGAAAAAAGAGTTCAGGGATATATTACTGTTCAAGACCCTGAGAAAAATTTTATAAATGCCTTAGAGAGATATTTAAAAAAAAATGACATATCTGTGATGCATGAAGAAATTCAGGATTCAACTATTTCAATTGCTCCTTTGTGCACAATTTATAGTGACAGTCTTTTATATATAGCTCATAAATGCACTGTTGAAAGCAATAACTTTTATGCTGAACAACTTTTTAGAGAAACCGCTAAGATATTCTCTGCTGATGCTTTAGTGTCTGATTCATTGAGAAATATTGATCTAACCTACGATAATATTCTTAAGCTTAATTCAGAATTATACAGCAGATTATTCGGTATTAACAACTTTGAGATCATGGATGGTAGTGGCCTATCCAGAAGAAATTTCTTTTCAGCAGGAAAATTCGTTAAAGTTCTAAAATTGATGAAAAAAGACAGGAATTTTATTACTTATTTATCATCATTCCCAAATCCCGGTAAAAATGGTACACTAGAATTCAAGTTCGTCCATCCTGACTTAAACAATGTACTTTTTGCAAAGTCCGGTAGTATGAGTGGTGTTAACGATTTTACAGGATATCTGATCACTAAAAAAGGTACTAGAATAGCATTTTCTATTTTAAACAATTATTACAATTTTTCAAGAGGTATTGTTAATAGAAAACTTGAAAATATGCTGGTCTATGTTGTAAATAACTATTAGTTAAATGACTGAAGATCAATGTATTTAAAAAAACGGGAATATTCCCGTTTTTTTTATTTTATATACCACTTTACAAACTGAGAATATATTTCAAACAGAAGATCGGAATTAGGTCTTAAACGAATATTAAATCCCTGCTCACCAGATCCTGTAAGTGTAAACTCGCAAGTGAATTTAGCTACATTATCGGCATATCTTTCTGAAAACTTCATCACAACCATCTCTGAACTGTCAGCTTCTGCAATATAAAATAGTTCAGCGGTTACTTCTTTCTCCTCAATACTGTCAAGATAAATGTAGGCTTCGACAGTTATGACCTCATTTGAACTGACACTGTGAGAATCAATATTCGTGAACACATCTTTAAAATTCAGATTTTTCCATTTAGGTTCAAAAGCATCGTGTAGTTTCAAAAGATCATCGAATATTTCAAAATTATTCTTTTTCAGAAATTTTGTGTCCGAGAAAATAGGATTGTAGAATTTATTATAATATTCCTTGAACATTCTGTGCATATTAAATCCCTTTCCTACACTGTAGATAGATCTTTTCATCATTTCTACCCACTCCTCAGGGTAATAACTTTCAATGTGATCATAATATTTTTCTGCTATCTCATCTTCAATAAGATCGTAGATCTGCTGAGCTTCAGCCTGATTTTTCAGTTCTAGATCGTTATAGTGATCTCCAGCGTTAATAGCCCAACCATTTTCTCCATCATAGCATTCAGCCCACCAGCCATCCAGAACACTCAAATTCAGGATACCATTAATACCTGCTTTTATTCCTGATGTACCGCTAGCTTCCATAGGTTTTATAGGATTGTTAAGCCATACATCAACACCCTGTACCATATGACGGGCGATATCCATATCATAATCCTCTATAAAGACGATATGATCTTCAAGACCGTATTTAATTGTATTGTTAAGAATATTCTTTATGATAGTTTTACCTGCCATATCAGCCGGATGAGCTTTTCCTGCAAATATCAACTGTACTGTCTTACTGGGTCTGGTTAGGATACTTTTTAGCCGTTCAGGATCCTGGAATAGAAGATCTGCCCTTTTGTAAGTCGCGAATCTTCTCGCAAATCCTATTGTAAGGAACTGAGGATTAAGAATGTTTGATGCCCTTTTTATGCTTTTTGCTGGTGCTCCTTTTTTCTGAAGACTGTCCACAATCTTTTTCCTGAGGAATGTTATCAGCTGTTCTTTTCTTCTCTTATGAGCTTCCCATATTTCATTGTTAGGTATTGAGCCCACTCCGTCCCAGAGATCTGAATTATTAGCTCTGTGCATATAATCCGGACCTATATATCTATCAAAGAGATAAGTTATCTCAAGGCTTAACCATGTCTGTAGATGAACGCCGTTGGTAACATGAGTAATAGGAATCTCATTATCCTGCATATACGGGAAAATATCTTTCCACATACCTCTTGATACTTCAGCGTGAATCTTTGATACACCGTTCCTGAACCTTGAATATTTAATAGCAAAAACAGGCAACCAGAATATTCTGGAACTGTCCACTTTTCCGCATTTAAGGAATCTGTCCATCGGTATCTTTAATGCGTCAATATCGTATTTTAGATATTCAATGATAATATTATCGTCGAAATGTTCATTTCCTTCGATCACAGGTGTGTGAGTTGTGAAAACTGTTGATTGAATAACAAGCTGTTTGGCTTTCTCAAAAGACATTTTATCATTTAAAACGAGCTTTTTAATCCTTTCAACTATCAGAAACGCCGAATGTCCTTCATTCAAATGGAATACTGTCGGTTTGATGTTAAGAACATCAAGGGCTTTCTGACCTCCCTGACCGAGGATTATCTCCTGTTGTATCCTCAGGTTCTTATCGGATATGTATAGATGATCTGTGATACATCTAGCGGAAGGATCATTCTGCTGAATATTTGTATCAAGCAGATACAGTTTGATCTTCCCAACATCGATCTCCCAGATCTTAATCCATATATCTTTATTTTTAATCTTCATCGAGAACAGCATAGGTTCACCCTTATCGTTCACAGTCTCTTTGATCGGTTTAAGACTCCATTTATTCTCAAGGTATTCTTCTTGCTGATAACCGTCGATAGCAATTCTCTG
>JAQICF010000184.1 GCA_027858795.1 Candidatus Delongbacteria bacterium
CTGTTGTGTATGCTGCTGCTGTCCATGTCTCATCGTATTCCTCATTTAACTGCATAAGTACCCAACGCGCTAAGACTAATGACATTGTCAGGGTTTCAACATAAACTCCATTCTTGTAAAACTTAAACATCTATTCCTCCAATTATATTAAGATCTTACTATACTTAATCGTTAGGTTAATCATATGCTGTGTTCCTTTACCACCTGGGAAGCAATGCACATAATCAGTATATCGTGCCATCTCAGCATTTCTGATATATCCAGCTGACTTACCGTGTCTATTCCAATCTGCAGGGAAATACTTAACAGGAAGTCCTAATCTTTCAGCACAGATTTCTCCGAACTGATCTGCTCCTCTTGCTCGGCCGGATACAATTTCAGTAATGTTATACCGAATACATAATTTAGATATAAGCTTAAAGTCTTCTTCAGTACCAACAAACTCACGTCCACCTGCTATAACTAAACTAAACATGGTGTCTCCTTTTGTTTATGAGATGTAAATAAAGAAGTGGACTTATAATATCAAGTCCCGATAAACTATTTGGAAAATCAATATCTTTTTGAGATATAGAAGACTTTAGCAATGGTGTATCTGTTTCTTTTTCAGGAACACTTTTAATACTCTGTTTTAGAGCTTTCATTTTAAGATAGTCTTTTCGAGCCATTCGTTTCACAATATCTCCTTTTATCCTTCGTAAATATCTTTTTCATAATCTTCGGGCACTCCCTGAGAATATAATTGTGTAATCTTAACTAAATCGCTTTGTGACGCGTTAAACTCATTAACGGCGATTGCATGTATGTCGGATATACTAAACACCGGTGTATAAAACCTCAAGGTTATTCCTATCACATCAATACACACACACATTCCTTCTCTTCTTATTTCATCAATTAAACTTCCATTCATACTATAAACTCCTTTTATATCACTATCTAAACCAATTAACTTAAAAATACAGCTAATATCAGCTATTATATTACAAAAATGCGGATTAAAAAAGATTTATATTGCAAACTTTGTAATCCGCGGTTATACTACAATACATGATAGAAGACATAAGAGCATCAAAGAACAAACAAACTCAAGCTGAAATGGCCAACCGTAACGATCACATCATTACTCTCTTGGCAAGGGGACTCAAACGTGCTCAGATCCTCGTAGATCCTCTCGTACTCTCTTGGCGAATGCAAAACAGCTCTATAGACAAGTACATGCAGAAGGCAAAAGGAGACATTGTATCGAACTCACAGCAGGGTAGAACGGAACACCTAGGTAGGGCAATAATGAACCTAGACTACCTGTATATGATCACGATAAAGACGTTGATTGATGAAGAAGGGAACTTCCTACCTGATATGACACCAACGGCGAGACTGTGCCTGGACATAGTGAAAGAGAAGAACAAGCTATTACAGTTGAGTAAGGTATACGATCCAGCGGCCACGGTAGGTAGTGAGGAGATCATGCCGGATGCAGTGCACAAGCTGCTGGATGATGTACGTATAGTGAACGCACCGAAAGAGCGTGATGAGAGTGAAGTGCTGGCAGCAGTCAGTAATCTAATAGCGTAGTATTGTGAGCGGTACGAACAATCAGTCGAGGCACGAGACTGTATCTTTCTTCGGCACTCTTCGGGATGCTTTGCACATCTTTTGGGTCCTTGCACTCACTATTCCGGCACCCTCACCCTCCCCCATTGATTTTGCAGGCCCTATACACATTACGGCCTATAGGAACAGCCAACAAAATACCGGGAACCTAATTGCTGAAGGAAGCTATGCAGCAGAAGTAAGGAAGAGATAAAAAAAGAGGAGGAAAATTTTATGCAAGAGGTAATCACGATTATTATATTTACACTTTGTACAGCTGGAATAGTAATATGCTTAATAGCTGATTACAGGGATCCACCAACATGGCGAAAATAAAGGAGGAGAATTTTGTGGAAGATTATATAACTCCAGATGGAGAGACCGTAGTGGATGCTTTAAGGGCTGAGCAGGATTTATGGGACGAGATAGATGAACGCAGGTATAAGCCTATAAAATTTCACACCCGTGATGAATTAGTGGAAAATAAGTTAGAGATTAAGGATAATTTCCAAAATCTTCTAAAAGGACCAAAATCGGAGGAAACATTTTGTGAAGATAGAAGTTAATGAGGATTATGAGATTATTTTAAAAGAGGTTTTCACCGGGATAGGACTGGAAACTAAATACGGAGAAAAGTTCGGTATCTGCATGAGGGATAGTGGGTTTGAGTTTGAGTATGCTGGAGTAAGTTTCCAGGCAAAAGATGGTGTTGTGACTTATGTTGTACCACAAACTTCTGGGATAAAGAGTGAATTAGTTGATGACTTCTCATTGGTTAATGTATATCACGAGGGAGACTATACAGTTTTTCACGGGGAAGAATGGATATTTCATGGAAAAGTATGGATGCTTGAAAATGGACATACCTACACTAATGTAAATACAATTGGGATTTATCCAAGTGAAAATGCTGGATGGCAAAAACGCACGTAGATTCGTATTTAAGGAGACATATGGTGAATATTTCAAAAATGATAGAAAATTCAATAATAGAAAATATTGCAAAAGCAATAGAAGATTCAACAATAGACGAAGTTGTAAAAAAACCTGGAAAAGATAATGACTCTAACTGATTTTGGCACACAGTTAGATGATCGCAATAGGCAGGTTTATCGAACACACATGTCAATTAATCTAAATGTTGTGCAGGATACTCTTGTTGAGGCTTGCTGTGGTGCTGATAATCCGGTAGAGATAAGAAAGCTGAGTGATAGAGAAAAGGTAGAAATGATGGCTTGTGAATTATTGGGAATTGAAAAACGCACGTAGGTTCGTATTTGAAAAAGGAGATCACATGGAAGACAGTAAATCGGCAACATCAGAACACATTGCTACAGTGAATAGAATCGGAGCTAAGTTTGTGGTGGCTTTGAAGAATAGACTTATAGTCCATGATAAGTCGAAACTCAAAGAACCAGAAAAGAAGTACCTTGATGTCCACACTGTTGGCTTGAAAGGGTCTATTTATATGTCAGATGAATATAAGGAAACTCTTCAGAAGATGAGTCCTGGATTGGCTCATCATTACTCACATAATGATCATCACCCACAAAAGTACAAAAATGGAGTTGCCGGGATGTCCTTGCTCGCTATTACAGAAATGTTAATAGATTGGTGCGCTGCCGTCCAAAGGCATGAAGATGGTGATATTTTAGTTTCCATAGAAGAGAACCAGAAACGGTATAAATACAGTGATGAACTTAAACAGATTTTTCTAAATACCGTAAAGGAGATGAAATGCCTTTAAATTATGTCCAGGAAAAAGTAGAAAAGTTTATAGATAAGAACAGGATCCACTTGTCTGCCAAGGCTGTGTTTGATGAATCTTTATTTGCTGATCAGAAGGAAATGAAGAAAGAGATAACAAATGGAAAAATTGTTTTGACTAATTCTGTTGGGAAGTTTTTAATGCAAAAGGGTAAAATTGAGCTTTATACCAAGACAGAAAAAGACGATTCTATGACACATATGAATTTCGACTGTTTTGTTTTCTCTGGAGATCAACTTAAAGAATTTGTGGAAATGATTTTTAAGGCGAAGGGTAAGATTATTACTCTTGACCAGTTAAAAAGTTGAACTTTATAAAGAAATTGATCAGTACAAGAGATGAAATTCGTTCTATGGGTATGCCAAGGACTGATGCAGAAGAGATTGCCCATGGTATAGTGGATAAACTTCCAAGGGAATCTCGGCGGTCTGCTGAGAGGAAGATAAGAAGGCAAAGGAGAAAGACATGAGAAGTCGTTACGTTAAAAAATGCAAGTGTGACACAAAACCAATTGTTACAACAAAAACTTGTATTAATCTAAAAGGTGTTCTTGATATAGATCTTTCAGTAGCATGTCCAGAGTGCGAAAGATTATATAAAGAGGTTGCACCAAAGATGACCAGAATGGAGAATCCTCAAGTTTCAATAGAATGGCCTAGGATGCCGGAAGAAATTGATATTCCGAAAACTTTTACTGATAAAATCAATCCAGAAAAATTACCAGAAATCGAGGTGGATAATGGACCCGGAAGTACTGATAGCAAGATCATTAAAAGCAAGGAAGTCACTGGGAAGAAAAAAGAACCGTCTGGCTCTGCGAAGGAAGAGAAAAATAAAACTCCTAAAACAGATAAGGAAACCATTAGAGATGAAGCCGGAACGCCGGATCAGATCGAAGTTACTCCGACACCAGAACGAAAAAGATCTAAGGATAAGGGTGATGTATTTGAACGATTAACAGAAGACGCTCTCGAAAGTGATGGCGTTCCACTACCGGATCTATTTTGACAAGAAAAGCTACGAATGAATTTTATGATCGAACTCTTACCAAAGCTAAAAAGTTAGGTGATAAAGCTCTTCGTATGGTAATGAGAGAGCTGGTCCTCAAGGATCGGTTCTTTCTTTTGACAAGAGTGCTAAAACGAATTGATGCTGATAGTGACTGGGCATATGCCAGGTGCCGAGAAGTAGAAGCAGACCCAGACTATAAGCTTGATTTGTGGGCAAGGGAACATTATAAATCAACGATTATCACTTTTGCCGGATCGATACAGGAGATATGTAAAAATCCTGAAATAACAATTGGCATATTCTCCTTCAATAGACCTATTGCAAAGTCTTTCCTTAAACAGATTATGACAGAACTCGAGAGCAACCATACTCTTCATTGGTTATTCCCGGAAATATTCTGGTCAGATCCAAAAAAACAATCAAAGAAATACGGTTTCAAATGGTCTGGGAATGAAGGTATTACTGTAAAAAGAAAAGGAAATCCAAAAGAACAGACTGTTGAAGCCTGGGGTGTTATCGAGGCTCAGCCAACTTCTAAGCATTTTACTTTACTTATTTACAATGATATTGTTACTGATACAACTGTAATGACTGCATCGATGAGAGAGAAAGCTATTGCAGGTTGGAGACTTTCACAGAATCTTGGCTCCAAAAGTACTCAGTACAGACAATGGTATGAAGGAACTATTTATCATCCATACGACACATATCATACAATACTAAAATCCGGGAAATTTGAATTAGGAGATATTGAAGATAAAGTTACAATTCGCGTTACTCCTAGAATTTACCCGGCTACAGATAATGGAAAAGTAACCGGTAATCCTGTTTATATGTCAAAAGCAGAACTTGGTGCTAAATATAGAATGATGGGTCCTTATATATTTGCTGCGCAAATGCTTCTTGACCCACTCCAGGAAGATAAACAAGGGTTCGCTATTGAATGGATAAAGAAATGGCCAGCTGAGAAGTTTAAGGGATTAAATATAATGATTTTATGTGATCCTGCGTCAAAAAGGGGGAAGAGAAATGATTATACAGTCTTTTTTGTCATTGGTTTGGGTCCGGATAAGAACTACTATGTTATTGATATCATTAGAGATAAATTATCCCTTACGGAACGCGCGACTGCACTCTTCCGGTTACATCAAAAGTATAAACCAATATTCGTTGGATATGAAGAAGCAGCGATGCAAACGGATAAAGAACATTTTGAATACGTTATGGAGCAGCATAACTATAGATTTACCATAACCAGTCTTAGAGAAGGGCCGAGTGAAAGTAAAAATGCCAGGATCCAGTCTCTTGTTCCGCTTTTTGAGCAAGGGAGAATCTATCTTCCTGAAAAACTAGAGTATACTGACTACGAATATAAGACTTTTGACATAGTTGAAGCATTTATAGAGCAAGAATATGTGATTTTCCCCTTTATCGAGCATGATGATATGCTTGATACACTGGCTAAAATCAACCATAAAGACATTTTTATACCATTCCCGGAGGGAACAATGGAAGAAGTTTACGGATTTACAGGTGATTCTGCAATAGAGCACGATGAAGAGGTTTGGGATGTGTATGCCTCATAATCTGCCCAAATTAAACGAAACTATCAACGAAATACGTGATAATACGGTAAAGAGTTCGCTAAAAGCAGCTTCTAAGTATTTGACAGATCTAGCAATCAGGAATATTGTTGATTATATAGTGATGCTAGAAAAATCACAGGGGGAATAGATGAGTGTACCATCAGAAGTTTTATGGGTCATGGAACAAATGGGTATTGCTACATATAAAAAATTTTTACAGTTAATGAAGGGAGGCGATTCGGCAGAACTAATCGGCAACCAACTTGAAAAGTATCGAGCAGGTGATCGTGGTGATGCAAACAAACAGTCTGTTCAAAGTGGAAGTGATGGAGGAGTTCGACCAACAAACCAAACAGAAAAACAAAGTTTTGCTGGATCGATCCCTGTAGAGCAGACACAACAGGGCAATAATGGTAGACCTCAAGATATAGCTGATACTCCAAATTCTTTTGCTGGAAGTTCAGAAGTGAGTGCTGATACTAGAAATGAGCTTAGTCCTGAAGACTATAAAAGACTACATTCTAACCAATATGCAGGAGAATATAATACACCAGCTAGAATAGAGGCTGTTTTTAAAACAAAAGATGGATTAATGTCAAACTCATTGATAGATGAATACACCCCTGATATGTTGAAAGAGAATTACTTTGCTGCTACCGGGAAGCCGTTTGAAGGAAGTGACGAAGAAATCTTTGCAGAAATGAAAAAGCTAAGAGATACGGTCAAACAGACCAAGTAGGAGTAATCAATGGCTACTATAGGAATATCTGATTTAAATAACAGATTCGAAGCGCTTCAGGAGAAGAATTTAAAACAGAAAGATATTTGGACTGAAATAACAAAATATACAAATCCGTCTATGAATCTTATGTTTGAAAGTGAAAATACGGCTGGAAAGACTTATGCTAATGATGTGTACGATACTACAGCTATAAATGCAGTTAGTACATTTACAGATGGAGTAGTAGGAAACTATGTTTCTAAATCTGGTTTATGGATGGGGATGATGGCTGTTGATCCAGAAGTGAACAAGAAAAAGGCTGTCCAGGAGTTTCTTCAGGATGTAAACCAGAGAATGTATGCGACGCTTTCCAGGAGTAATTTCTATGATGTTATCTCTCAGTATACAAAACTTGGAATTACAGTTGCTACTGCTACGATGTATGTCCAGGAAGATCCAAGAACAGGAAGGATAGTTTTCTCCGTAAGGCATCCAAGTGAAATTTTTATCGATCAGGATTGGTATGGTAAAGTAGACACAGGGTTTAGAAATATTGTTGTTACAGCAAAAGCAGCCGGAGACTTCTTCTTTAAAGAGAAAAGTAAATTCTCTGATGCTCTTACAAAAGCTGTTGTTGACACTCCTGATGACTTGTTTACATTTAGACATGGTGTATTTCCTGCTTCTGGAGAATGGTTTAAATATCCTGGGGTAAAAGGGAATCATGCTTCTGTTTATTGGGAAGCTTCTGAAACCAAAGAATTAAGTATTGGTGGATATGATACTTTCCCATTCGTCTCTTGGAGATATAGGCAGGATGGAAACGAGATTTATGGCCGAGGGCCTTCACACGATGCTCTTCCTGATATTAAGAATGTAAATGCAATGAAACTTGATATGATGAAAGCCAGCCATAAGCAAGCAGATCCACCTCTTAATATTCCTATGGAAATGAAAGGGAAGGTTAGAAATAAACCTGGTGGAGCAAATTATTACGGTGATCCCGGCAGACTTGTTATGCCTTTCCAGTCTCAAGGGAATATCCCTGTTGGAAGAAGTGAACTTGAAGATATGAGAAGACAGGTTGAGGCGCATTATTATGTTCCCTATTTTAAAATGTTAACTGGGCTTACCCAGAGAATGACTTCATATGAAGTTGGTCAAAGGAAAGCTGAACAGGGTACATTACTTTCTACTCCAATAATAAAATATGAAAGTGAAGCCCTGGATGAGTTACTTTTCAGAGTTTTTGAATTAGAAAATGCTGCCGGAAGAATGCCTGAAGTTCCAAATGAATTAAAGGGAGAAGTAACCTGGCAGTATTTTGGACAACTCGCACAACAGCAGATAAGAACCTCTAAGAATGATGGAATAAGCGCGACTCTTGCAGACCTTGAGAGAATCGCACCTTTTGCTCCTGAAATACTTCAGGCTTTTAACTGGACAGAAACAGCCAGAGCCCTTGCGATTAATAATGGGTTCCCTGCTAAAAACATCTATACTCAGGCAGAAATAGAAAAAGCACAGGCGGCAGCAGCTCAAGCCCAGCAGCAGCAACAGCAAATGCAAGCTGCTGAATCCATGGGTAAGGCAATGCCTGGTCTTAACCAGCCAATAGTTCCTGGTTCACCAGCCGAGGAGCTTTTATGAGTGATAGGTATGACGATATTGATGATGAAGTTCAATCAATGTCCTGGCATCATCATCGTAGGATTTTATCACAAAAAGAACTTACTTTTCTACAGGAAGATTTTCAAGCAATACTCAAAACTTCCCAGGGTGAGAGAGTATTGATGAAAATTATGTCTGATCTATGTTTTTTCCGTAGGTGTGATACTCCTGAAGAAGTAGTTTTAAATAATTATGCGAAAAAACTTTGGTCGTACCTTGGAGATTGGGAAGTAGGATCAGAGAATTCTATAGTCGAAAAACTTTTAAATGGATAAGGAGAGCACATGTTCCCAGAAAGAGAAATAGCAGAACCAGTAGAACCAAAAGAAGAAGTAAAGCCAGTAGCACCAGTAGAAACTCCAGAAGAATTTACTGCTCCTGCAGAATGGCAAGCACAGACAGCCGGAGAAAATAAGGTAAATCCAAGGTTATATAAGCATCGAAAGATAGATGAACTTGCTAATTATACTTTGTCATTAGAAGACAAAATTAGTAAAATTCCTAAAGATGCTGCATATGTTCCAGGAGAAAATGCCACAGATGAAGAAAAAACTGCATTTTATAAGGCTTTAGGGGTTCCAGAAGCTATAGATGCGTATAAAAAAGTTGACACAGGGTTAGATCCTCGTGTAGACTTAACTGAGGGAGAACTTGCGAGATTAGCCAAGGTCGCGTTTGAAAAGAAATTCCAACCTGAACAGTTTGAAGCGGTCCAGCAATGGTATGCTGATAGTGTAAAGGAAAGAACGACTGAGATAAACGAACAGAAGAAGGTTAACACCCAAAAGAAGACCGAAGAATATAAAGAAAAATGGGGTGAGGATTACAAAGTCAAATATGATGCAATGACTAAAGCTGTTGAACACTTCGGTGGAGACGAGTTTAAAGGTTATTTAAATGAGACTGGACTTGGTAATTTCCCTAAAGTGGTAGAATTTCTCGTTGAGAAAGGTCTATCACTTCAAGATCCTGCATTGTTAGAAGGCGGTATCGGCGGTAAGAAGAAAGAAAACCCGGGATACATGCAGTATGAATCAATGAAGGATCTTAGATAACAAAACCTGATTAAAAAATAGTTCGATAACCATACGGAAGTCGGATCTGATAATTGACGGAATTGCTTAACAAACTTTTTTAGGAGTTTAGGTATGGCAACAAAAACGTCAACAGATCTGACTTTGACAGATCTGATTGCACAAACACACAATGACGAATTCATCCCAATAGTGGACACACTCATGGAAGAATTCGAAGCAGTGGAAGATATGGTATGGGTAGAATCAAATGGTCCTACACAGCATCTTTATTCACAGACTCTCAATGAACCTTCTGGTACATGGAGATCGATAAATGAAGGTGTGGATCAGGAACGTGCTCAATTCAAACAGCTTTCTGAACAAATGGCATTCCTTGAATCTTTCTCTCAGGTTGACGATCGGCTAATCCGAATCGCCAAGAACAAAGAGAAAGTACGTTCTAACCAGGACGCAAGGTTTATTGCAGGTATGGGTAAAACCTTTGCCTCTGCTTTTACAGGTACTCCAGCCGGAGCCCCTTTAGCCTCTAAGTCTTTTAACGGTCTACGTGGTAGGATGAATGATATCTCTGCTGCAAATGTATACGGCGCAGCTGATACTGGAGCCTTGACTTCACTGTTTATTATACAGTGGGGAGATAGTAAGGTTCATATGATTTATCCCGCAGGATGGGAACACGGTCTTTCAAAAGAAGATCTTGGACTCGATACTGTAGTTGATGGTGATGGTAAAAAGTATCGGGCATGGTTGTCCAGATACGAACTTGCATCTGGGCTTGTAATTAATAACACTAAAAACATTGCTCGTGTATGTAATATCCTCTCTACTGATGATATTGCCACAAGCGGTGTAGATGATTTGCTTATTGAGGCACTCAATGGTATGCCTGGCCGTGGAAAGGGTGCTGTTATCTATGCAGATATCAGTATGCTGACACAGTTCGATATAGCAGTTAAAGACAAGTCTAATATAAGTTTTGGCGCAAGCGAAGCTTTTGGTAGACAAATCACTGATTTTCTAAAACGTCCCGTTAAGCTTATTGAAGCAATCGGCGTTGCCGAATCAGTAGTAAGTTAGGGGAGGAAAAAATATGATCTTTGATTCAAAACTTATGTTTAACGCCCGAACCTCGGGCGAAGATGTCCCAATGGAGCTTGCAGGGACAGGCACAACTGTTGTCTTCACAGATATAGTTGACCTGAAAGGAGCTCACACTCTCAAAGGTAAACCAGCTTTTGTCGGTATTAGGATGGTGAAAGTAGCCTCTACGGTTACGGCTGGTATAACTTGCCAGTTCAGTATTACTCACTGTGCTACTGTTGATGGAACTTATACTCAGTGTGGACTGTCAGCAGTCTATGAGTCTGCTGTTCTAGTTCCAGGCTTCGAGATTAAGGTTCCTCTTTCTGAGGGTATTCTCGAATTCGTAAAATGTTCAACTATCAATGTGGGAGCTGTAGCAGCTTCTCAGGCATTAGCAGGACTCATACTTTAAATTAAAGGGGCAGGGAAACTTGCCCCTTTTTCAAAAACGCACGTACATTCGTATTTGGATGTCGCATCTTTTTATGGATGCGTGGATTGAAACGGAGGTGTTATGCCTAACAAGACTGATATTATAAACATTGCTCTCCTTCTCGCAGGAGAAGAAGAAATTGCAGATTTAGATGATACAAGTAAACCCGCGACTACAGCCAAGGTATTTTGGGATCTATGCTTAGAATCGCTAATATCAAGGGCTGACTGGTCATGGGCTGTTTCTTTGGTAACACTTGCTCCTGATACTACACCCCCAGAATTTGGGTACACACAAAGATTCCTTTTGCCTGATGATTTTAACCATATAGTAATAAATATTATCGAAGACCCGGAAGAAGAAGAATTTGATTTTAGAATATTTGGAGAGTACCTCCACTTCAGTGGTGATTCTTTAGAGTTGAAGTATTGCTCAAATATAACTAATGTAATCAATATGGGTCCAATGGCTGCAGAAGCCTTATCTTATCTTCTCGCATCTAAGATAGCCTCGGCTCTTAGTTCTTCACCAGAAAAACCTAATGCTTATTTTGAAAGTCTATATAATGGCAGATTAGCTTTGGCTATTGTTCAGGATCCGGTTGCAATGGGTATCACTTACAATACAACCGCCTGGTCGGACACAAGATAATGGAAGAATATGCAATAAACGCGTTCTCCGCTGGAGAACTAACACCAAAGGCAGCTGGACGTTCAGACGTTCCTTCTTATAAGAATGGAGCAAGAACGATATTAAACGGAATAGTTTTTCCCCAGGGTGGAGTTACAAGAAAGCCCGGATCATTCATGCTTACTAATTTAGAAACAAGTAGTGGATTTATAGAGTTCAAAGGAACTGATGGGATCGGTTATCTTTTAGTTTTCAGTGATCTACTTTTTAAAGTGTTTATCCTCGGAGTTGAGCACACTTCTACTGATATAGTTACTCTTTATCCTACTGCCGAAATACCAAACATTCAGTATGCTATTGATGGGAATACAATGTATCTCGTTAATGGAGCCAGGGAACCCTATGTAATCACATATGTTCCAAGTACTGGTGTATTTTCAATACTTGTTTATTCAACAACAGCTATTGCTGCAGGATGGGATCTTCCTGACCATTTTGAAACCACAGGCAATTTTCCTTATTGTGTTACATTCTATGAAGGAAGATTGTTATTCGGTAACACAGATAATTTCCCTAACTATATTTGGGGTAGTAATGTAAAACTTTATACTACTTTTGATGAAACTGATCCAGCTAATATTGTTTCTACTGATGGGTTTGAAGTAGTAGTAAACTCCAAAAGGGGTCCGAAAGTACTATGGCTAAATGGCCAGAGAGGGCTGTTCGTGGGTACTAGCAGTGGGGTTTTCAGTATATCGGATGAAAACTCTCTTTTATCTCCTGTATCTCTAATTTCTGCAAAGCAGAACTCTTCTTATCCTGCAACAACAATCCCCGGATTTACTATTGGTGGTGAATTGTTTTACGTCCAGGCAGGAGAAAGAAAGATTCGACTTGCTGTATTTGATAGAGATAAAGATATTTACAATACACCTGATATCACTTCAGCTGCAGAACACATCACAGAAGGAAAAATATTAAAAGTTGTAGTACAGATGCTCCCAGAAACTCTTATATGGGTTTTACTCGAAAATGGCACATTACTTACATTTTCCTATAATAAAGAAAACCAGATAAATGCTTGGACAAAACTCTCTACTACTGGAACCTATAAAGATATTGCTGTTATCCGTGAAGGTGATACTGAAACTGTTTATGTAATAGCAGATAGAGACGATACTGAATATCTCGAAAAGATGAACCCGATTGATTTTAGCAGTAACGATTATATGTACCTTGATAGCGCTTTGACAGTAACATTTGGAGATGAGTTCACCATTTTAAATATTGAGACTGTTGCTGGCCGTGTTTACGTAACCACTGCAGCCCACGGATATGGTGGAACTGAATATGTTGGAGTTGATGGTACTGGTATTGTTGGAATTGATAAGGTTACATTTAAAATAGAAGTATTTGATGCTACGCACTTCTGGCTTCTGGATGAAATATTAGAATCAGACTTAACTGTTGATGTAACTCCAGCTGTGACAATTGGTACTGTCCAGGAAGCTGATAATGTAATTCCAGGGCTTACCCACTTAGAAGGCAATGATGTTAGGATTATGAGTGGACCTGTCAATGTTGGCTCTGGGACAGTTGATACTGGTTCTGTCACTGTTGTGACAAGGAGAACAGAATTCACAGTTGGCCTTAATTTTGTTACAGATATAGTTCCAATGAATATCGGCCTAGCTAAAAATAGAAAGAAAAATATTAAACATATTTCTGCTGAACTCTATAAGACGATAGCTCCGAAAGGCGGAATGGATGAAGATAATATAGATTATTTCAGATACAAAAGGAATATTGTAATGAATGACCCGGAAGATATGTATACAGGGTTATCGGAAATCCCTTTTAGGGGCGGGACAGATTATGCTGGTGAAATTTTAATAAGGCAGGATCTACCTCTTCCCATGACAGTATTATCTATAACTGTTGAAATGGAGGTCTACTAATGAGAATTATAACCAGAATGATATTGTTCCCATTTCACCAATCTATTTTACCAATGGTTGCAATAGCAGGAGCAAGTTTAGGTTTAAACGTACTATCTTCTAGTTTTAATTTTCTTACAGGTGCAGCGGAGGGGTCAGACCAACTAGATCGACAAAATGCTGGGTATAAGGCACAGCAAATGCAAGCCACTTCCGATGCAGCAACAGCCAGGCAAAATGCTGGGATTCTCAGAACTCAAAGAGATGCTTTTATCAGACAGCAAGGTCAGGTTATGGAGGAAATCCAGACTACTGGTGATACTGCAGGAGCCGATAGATTTGCTTTAGCAGCTGCAGAAGGATTCAGTAGTGGTGGAAGTGCAAGAGGAGCCCAGGGACAGATAAAGAGAAATGTTAAAAGAGATATTAACAGAGTTAGAGATTCCCTTGCTTCACAGACAGATATTTTTAACCAGCAAATAAATCAAAAGAATACCCAGGCAACTGCTTTTGATAAACAGGCTACTTTTGCAGGCGAGCAAGTTCAAGATACAAGTTTTCAGTTTTTTAAGCCCTCAACTTGGTTTTAATAGGAGATAAGAAATGGCGCCACGTAGATTAGATAAAGCTCCAGGATATGAACTGAATGTTAAAGAAAGAGTTTCTATAGGCCAGGTTGAGAGGACCAAAGAGTTAGATAAAACTCCAGCTCCAGATACCACTCTTGCCGAGGGTTTTAGTCTTTTAGGTGGATTAGCAAAAATTGGATATAGTATTGGTGATTTCTTTAATCAGAATAACCAGAGAAATTCTGATAAAGATTGGAACGAAATAGCTTCTTATGTTCAAGAAGACGTTAATGTTGTTTCAACAAAAGATATTGACAAACTTCCAGAACTTGGAAGAGAAATCACGCAAAAGTATATCGATAAAATAAATGCGTCTGACAGAAATCAGAGAACAAAAGATAAGACAATAAGCCGCCTAAATGAGTATATGAATAGTCAAATGGAGAGTAATTTTGGTGTAGCTTTATCTGAAGATAAGATTGCCAATATCACAAACCTTGATGCTAGGGTATTAGAATTTGTTAAAGACGAAAATAAAACTGGAGCTATCCAGGCTATTTCCGATGCTGCATATTCTGAAGATGCATGGCTTGACAAAGAAACAGCCGATATAAAGATGGATAAGGTTTCCAGCGATGTATATTACGAGACAGCGAAAAATGATCTTGCAACAATGGATTATCAATCTGCTTATGGAGTAATAACAGATCAAACTGTAGCAGAAGATGGGACTGCTTATTATACAAATTACCCGGATCTGTCCACTGATGAAAGAACATCAATGGAGCAGTCTATCGTTCAAATGGGTACACTTGAAGCCCAGAATAAACAGAAACTTGAAACTGAGGCTCTTAATACGGCTATTAATGATTTATCTTCTGGGAAAATCTCCATTTCAGATTTCAATAAGACTGATTCTTATGGTTTAGATCCAATGGCAAAAATACAAGCGACACAGACATTCCATGCAGATCAGCAGTCAGAAAGAGTAAGATTAAATTACTCCTCACAAGAAGCATTAGTACAGGCAATAAATACTGGTAGGATTACTACTTCTGACCAGGTAAGAAATTATTACGATCCTAATCTTGAAGAAACAACCAGAATGAGTTATATGGATTATCTTGATGGTAAAATACCCAAGCCTAGTACTAAAGATCCACGTACAATTGGCCTCCAAAATTCTACAGACAGACTTAGTCTTTTTATGACACAGGCAGGAGAAGGAAAAGATATTTTTAGTATTGCTAGGGCTGCACTTAATTTAAGTGGAGATATAGATAAAACTACTGGTATACAGAAACTTACAGGCCAGGATCTAAATAAGTTACAGAGTTTTCTTTATGATAAAGCTGCTTTGGGTCAACTTTCTGATATTATGAAAGGAGCTGAAAAAGATGATAGATTTTATAGTGATCCACATGATTCTGAAAAAAAGGCATTAAAACAGGGTCTGCTTGATCAGTTTAAAAGAGAGTATGTTGAATTATTCTATAACCAACTCAATGAAAAAGATCCAGAAAAGCAAATGGATACAAATCAATTTAGACAAATGTCCAATGATCTTATAGAATCAATTACAAATAAAGAACTTCAAAAGGAGTTCGATAATGCAGCCAGATTGAATAAAAATGTAGGGATTGGATGGGGTTCTTCATGGGCTTCAAATAGTATGGAAGATGCTATCACTTCATTGAATGAAGGTGAATATAACGCAATGAAGTATATCAACGAAGAAGGTTGGACGCTTTTTCAGCGGAAAATGCAGAAACAATATGAACTAATTAAAGATGAACCATATTTAGGAAAAATAAGAATGTATAAGGATAACCTTCCTGTCTTCACTAATGCGAAGGGTGAAGAAGAAATGATTGTTATTGTTGGGAAGATTCCACAGGTTGTACCACTTGAGAAAGGACTTGAAACATATAAGAACCTTGCTCTTGGTTACAGTGTAGGAGATAGGAATGCCAGCAACGAAACAATGCTTACTTCTGGTTGGTATAATATAAACAATGACACTGTTGATGTTTTAGGAAGTGCTTATGGTGGAGAAGTCATCAGGCCAAAAGGAAAAGAAGAAATGTATATTGTATATGAAAATAACAATGTAATGGATTTAAGACCTTTTCATGGAAACCCTGATGATAAGAATGAAATTGCTGCTGCTGTAAAAGAAATAAAAGATCCTACTCCTCCCATTAAAGACACTTCAATGCAAGATTCTGTTAGAGATTCAATATTAAAAGCTACTCCTAATCCGTTTCCTGGATATATGCCTTCATCGGCTGTTCCACCAGTTAATACAAGTGAAGCAGACGAAGCACGCCAAAGGGCTCAAGATGCTTTAAGAGAAAGGGGGTTTGGTGGATATTCTCAATAAATATGTGAATCAAGGATCTCAAACTGCTGTAGGTGCTTATACAAGGCAGACACAGGACCCTATTACATACAATGACGAACAACTTCAAAAGTATATGGATTCTAATTTTGCTTACAATAGGATTCTAACTGCAGAAGATCCTATTGAGGAACGTAAACGTCTTGAGAATATTTACCATCTTGCAAACTATTACAAGTTCGATATGGGCGAAGTTCATAAAAATTACCCGGCTATTGCTAGGCATTATTTCGGCGATGATAATATTACTTCAAATAATCAGGTAATTAAAGATGGATACCAGGCCGGGAAATTAGCAATAGAACAGGACGAAGTAAAGAGTGAATACTTTAAGACTCCTGCAGAAGATACTGAGAGAAGGGATTCTCTCCGTAATAGACTTGAAATGTTAAACTCAATTATGCCCCCGGAAGATGATATAAAAAGAAATCTTCCTGTTGCCAGTGCAAAAGAGTTTATGAGGAATGTTCCAAACTGGATTGATGTTGTAGAAAAGACAACCCCTTTCAAGGCAATGTATGACCATATGAAGCAGCTTAATGCACTTCAAAAGGATGATCCTACTAATGCAATGTTCAAAGGGAATACCGGATCTACCCTTTTAGCATTAATTAAATATGCTGCTAACGCTAAAGATAAACCATATATTCCAACTGAACTTTCTTTTCTTGGTGGACCCGCAGGGATGGTTGCCGGGGCTTGGAAAACATATGCTGATAGAGAAGTGGCCAGTACTTATTATGATTTACAGGAAATTGAAATAAAGGGTGTAGATGGGGAACCTATTAAACTTAATGATAACCAAATTAGAGCCCTTTCATTAGGTGCTGGTGGATTGAAAGCTACTGCAGAGATCTGGTCTGATCTGGTTTTTCTTAAAGGAATTCCAGGGATTGATAAGGTATTTGAAAAAGCTTTTACTAAAATGGCTGCTACCTCTACTGTGAAGAAAGCCCTTAATGGTGTTTTAGGTAAAATATTGAAAAAAGGTGTGACGATTACTGGTGCAGAAATGGTGACAGAATGGACTCAGGCTAACATAGATCTAGTTGCTAATGATTTTTCTATTTTCCTTGATGATAATAAAGAAATGCTCCAGGATTTTAAAGTTACAAAAGATGAAGTATTTTCCACTTATAAAGAAGTGCTGGTTAAAACTGCTCTCGCGACAGCGCCTCTTGCTTTACTTGGAATTGGTGCTACAGGTGCGAAAATAAGTATTTCCGGGATTAAAGCAAAGATGAATAGTCCGGTTATGGAAAATATTATTAAAAAAAATATAGCTGCTCTTGGTGATAATTTCACTGCAAAGGAAGCAATTGATAATATAAAAGCAGATCCAGAATTCCAGAAAGAGATCGGGTCTTTATCAAAGGTTACTATAAATGAGATTGGTCAGAAAAAAGAGGCTATGATTACAGCTGATTTTGCCCAGGCAATGACTGATGAAGTTGAAAATGGTGTTCCAGAAGGCCAGAAGGCAATAACTCAAGTTGATGATTCAGGATTAAGAAGACCTCTTGATGTTAATACAGAGGAATATAAAGCAGCTCTTGAAACTTTCACAGCCCAGAATTTGAATAATTATTATGAAGAAAAGGATCTGACTGAACTTGAACTCCAACGAAGATATCAAGAAACAATTGTTGATTATGGATTAGATCAAGATGGTGATGTTCCTGGGTTTACTTACGAACAGTTTAAAGAACAGCGATTAGGACTCAATCCAAATTATACAAATTGGAGAAATACACCTGATGCTCAGAAAAATATAGGAACTATGACTCCAGCGGTAGATGTTATACAGAGAGTAATCGATGATTCTGTCGTAGAAGACAAAAATGGGGCTTTAAAGAAGCATTCAGAAGAATTGAGTAGAATGGTAGCCGAGGCACAGTCTGGAGGCGATGTACGCACGATACTTGATTATAATATTCAGAAGGATTTACAGATTGAAGGAATCGATTCTGAGATCACCCGGCTGCAGGAATTAGGCAGGAATACAAAAGATAAGAATCAAACCGATATGGTTAACCGGACTATCCGGGAATACATTGCTGCAAAACATGAACTTAATTCTTCCAGGAACGAACTTTCCATTATTCTCAAATTAGTCGCAAGAGAGTTATTCAACGAGAATAGGATAACAAAAAACCTTGAAAGTTCGACTGATAATCTTGCACAACGTCTTGATCATATGACTAGTCCTGAATATCTTCACTTTTTATCTGGAGAAGGTGGGATGAAGAAGCAGTTAAAACATTTAATTAAGACTCCTCCAGGTGAAAACATAAAAGGACTTGACCAGACCACAGAAGAATTTTTAACCAAATTTGAAGAGGTATATAAAGATTATAAACCAGCGTTAGGTAATATCCTACAACTTGGTAGAACAATTGAAGCTGTTGATTCTCATAAAAAAATGCTTATTTCTATAATTCAGAAATCTCTTTCAAACTATCTTAAACTAAATGGTAAGAAATATATTGACTCTATTAACCAGGATATTAGTAAAAATGTTTCTAAACCAAGAGCAGATTTAATCGCAGAGATCCAAAGAGCTGTTAATTTGGTTGATGGAATAAAAGAAGAGGATATTTTAAAAGCTAAAGAATATGTGGCGAAAACTTTCTACGATGCTGATGGAAAGGCAATCCCATCTATTCAGGGAGAAAATGCAAAGACAGTTGCTGATACTCTAATGAATGCAATAGAAATAACCTTGGATTCAAATCTTGATAAAGTGGGACCTAAATTAAGCCTAACTGATTTAATACATCTTAAAACAGAAGTTGATTTATTGAGATATCTCGGCAAAGTAGAACTCTCTGAGAAGTTAAAAGGAAACCTTATTTCTGACGAAATGAGAAAATCTGAATTCCTTGTTTACCAGAAAGAAGTTGCTTCTATCGCCCCAGATAATAAGAATATTGCAAAAACTCTTAATTTTATGAGATTACAGGCATACGATTGGGCTTCCAAGATATTCGGTAAACAGGGAAGAAAGATCTTCTTTACAAATATGCTGACTAATTTTAATAAAGCCACACTTAGAGTAAATGAAAGAACTGCATCCGTAATGGAAGCCATGAATGATGATAAGCATAATTGGTCTGAGAAAGTCTATGAAACCCGCGCTTTGGGAAATCATGAATTTATGTTACAGGATCTTATGTTCATGTATGCTGGGAGAGAAGATCCTGATATCCTCGCCTGCCTGACATATAAAACAGAAGGAGTTGATTCTGATGTAATGAGTGAATATCTAGGGCTTCCTGGAGAAAAAGGTCTTATTGATTCTGAACTAACTCAAGAAGAGAAAACAGCTGCAGAGGCTCTTGTCAATGATCTTAGAGGTGCATACAACGATATCAGAACTACGTATGAAGCAAAGGGTCATAGATTTGGATTTCTTGAGGCGTACTTGCCTTTGATTGATTTGGATGTAAAGCAAACTGATTTAGATCAAGAGCTTGTAGTAAACATGCTTCGCGGGTCAGATCAGACTTATACAGCATCCGGGAACAAGTTTATTCTTACCAGGGGAATAACTACAAAAGAAAATGCCAAACGAATAAGAACTGATCTTTTTGGTATCTGGCAGGATTATGTCCAGAAACAGGAACATTATATAAATATGAACGAATGGGTTCGTGAGACTAAAACATTGGTTACTGATCCTAAAGTTGCTGCAACTCTAACAAAAAATTACAGCAAGGGCTGGACTGATGGAATAAAGAAATATATTGAAGATATTGAGAATCCAAGTAGACTACATTCTTCTGATGGATTTGATGGATTAGTTCGTACATATAAACATAATGTTGCTCTTGCTAACCTGGCAATGAAATCTAATATAATGCTCAGACAGTTGCCCTCCGGCCTTCTTTATGTTGAAAAAGCTGGATTAGGCAATTGGATAAATGCTACTGGTGAATTTATGAACTGGAAGAAGAATGTCTATACTGATAGTAAAGGGCATTTAAGGCATAGGATGGTAGACTTTATCGTAGATAGAGATCCATCAACGATAAAAGCAAAAACTGAATATGAAGTTTTACTGAAAAGACCTAAAACAAACATAGGTTTGAAAAAGAGGAAATTTGATAAATATGCAATGGGTTTGATCGGCGCTGCCGACCTTATGACTAAAACTATTGGATGGACTGCTGTGTATAATAAGAGTCTTGATTTACGTGGAGAAATGGGAGCTATTGAAGAGGCAAGAGACTGGACAGCCTTAACACAGCCATCAAGTAATAAACTCTCTCTTCCTGGGATGTATAGGCACAGTGAACTATTAAATGCAGGATTAATGTTTACTCAGCAGCCAGTAAAATTACTAAACCATCTAACCGGAGAAGTACCACGTAATATTTTTACAAAAGAAGGAAATAAAATTGCTGGTATGTATGGGATTATTGCCCTTGGATTAAGTAATACGCTTATATGGGGTATGACAAACAGAAGGATTCCTGAAGATGCAGAAGACTGGGCTGAAGCATTGATTCTTGGTGGAGTTACGTGGATCCCTGGAATTGGTAGATCTATGACTCGCCATATTATGGGTAAAAGTTCATATAGTTCTTCACAATTTATGGATCCAGCTATTGGTGTTTTAGACCTTGTTAATCCATTTACTTACAAAGATTCAATAGATGCTGCACAATCCGGGGATATGAGCAAGTTTAATTCTCAGTTTAATAATATAATGAAAGGTATAGGGGTTGGTTTTGGATCGCCTTCCAGTGCTATAATAAATACGAAGAACGCAATGGGACAGGAAGATTGGTGGAGTCACCTATTTCTTGGCGGTCCATTAGGAGAGAAAAAATGATTACAACCTTAACTTCTATCGTTAATACACTCGTTGAGACTGGAGTAGTAGATTTTCCTGCAAATTACAAAATCACCGATAAAGATCATGT
>JAQICF010000212.1 GCA_027858795.1 Candidatus Delongbacteria bacterium
ACGTTAGCTTACATAAATTTTAAATTAAAGGAGGACACATGAGCGCAGATGTTTACAAGAAAGCAAGAGATCGTAGAATTTTCATGAAAGCAAACTACGATGATTGGCATTCATTGACATCAGATCAAATGAAGGGGGAAAAGGTATTAATAGAAAAAGAATACGACCCTAATGCAGAGTTAATTGACCTTCCTGACCCTAAAGATATAAATCTACTTGATATAAATTTATATGACCTTATAACAAATAGAAAAAGTGAAAGAAAATATAGTACAGAGCCATTAAGCCTATTAGAATTATCGTACTTGCTTTGGGTAACACAAGGCGTAAAAAAAATCAGTCCAGATAAAACTGTAACATTAAGAACTGTTCCATCATCAGGAGCAAGGCATCCTTTTGAAACTTATTTATACATTAAAAATGTTAATGGTTTAAAAAAAGGAGTTTATAGGTATATCGCTATGAAACATAAACTGCTTTTTCTTTTTGATGAAGCGAATTTTGAAGATGATTTTATGAGAGCATGCGATGATACAACTTGGATGTTGGATGGTGCAGTAATTTTTATATGGAGCGTTATTCCTTATAGATCTGAATGGAGATATATGGATAAATCAGCCAAATCAGTTACTATGGATGCAGGTCATGTCGGTCAAAATTTATACTTATCCTGCGAATCTATTGGATGTGGGACATGCACTGTCGCAGGTTATTTCCAAAAACATATGGATAAAGTGATGAAACTTGATGGAGAAGATGAATTTGTTATTTATTTTGCACCTGTTGGCAAAAAGCATATACAAAGTGTTTAATTTAAAATTTACAAAAGCTAACATTAGCAAAATGACTGAATTACCCTACTTGACTTGACGCTCTCGCTTTTTGCTATGACCGTTAGCAGCAATCGCAACTCTAAAAGATAAAAGACAAATTGAGCCTATTTTGAAAAGAAGTAAAAAACAAAACGACTTGACATTAAAGAAATAATTAGATAGTTTATTACTATCGCAAAACAAACAAAATAAGAGGTAAAACGGAAAGAATCGAGAATCTTTAAAATACTAAGATAATTAGCTTTAATTATCTTGTCTTGACTTACTAAACTAGCACTTTGAGAAGCCACAGGACAGGAGAAGGAGCGTGTGTTCTATAATTATAGGGCACCGCCTCTTTATATCTTGTGGCTGGGCTGTGCTAGGCCTTGTGAGTCAGATATAACAGAGATACGGTGTCCTTTTTTTATGGGAAAAATCAATCAGAATTATAAGAACACAAGAGGATAAATAAAATGGCAATACAGTTTATAGCAATATGGGAACGTGATCAAAATAATAATTGGTACAATCTTGAAGAGCTTGAGCCAATACAAAATAATATTGATGGTTTTGGATATGTTTATGTAATTTGGACTCATTCAGATATAATTAAAGTTTTAAAAGTTGGGCAAAGTATTTTCTCTAAGAAAATTGAAGAATATAAAAATAATCCTCTGATACAAAAGTATCGTGAATCAGAAAGAATCAATATCACATGGGCAATTTTTCCCGAAAATTTATTAGATGGAGTAGTAGCATATCTTGATTATAAATTAAATCCATCATTGAATGAAAAACATCCAATGGATTTTCTAATACCAATTAACTTGCCTGTGGAAGTAATGTAAATAATTATACAACTTGCAATTAAATACAAAATAGATTAATTTAAAGGAGGTGATTTTTTTATGAATGTATCAAAGTTATAAAATCTGAATGATAAAAACAAAAGGAGTAACAAATGAAAAACAAAAAAGCATTAGTTTTAGCAATAGTTTTCACATTATTAACATCCATCTTTGCAATGTCAGATGATGGTGCGAGTGAACCTGTTATTGCTAAAAAAGAAGTTATAAGTGATGTATCACAGGTTGACAATCCCAACAAGACCGAAGAAGTAAAATCAATCGAAAATGTTAAAGATCAATTCGGAATTGATACAGGAATGACAAAGGTGGAGTTCGAATTGTTTAAAAATAATTATTTTACGGTAGCTGAGAAGCTAGGTATTACTAACAATCTTTGGATTGATATTAAAAGTTATTTTGATCATAAAATCAATCTTAATGCTGTTGAAGAATTGAAAAACAATGGTTTTTTCTGGACTAAAGATCCAAAGCATGATCAAAGAATTGAATATAGCATTTCACATTCAGATATTATAGTCATTGGTACAATTGATCATTCTGAATATCTTTATAATACTCAAGAAGAAGAGACAAATGCAAGTAAAACGTATAAAAGACTGACAAGATATTATGTAAAAGTTGAAAATTTACTAAAAGGTACTGAGTATTACAATTCTTTACCTGAACAAGTTACATACACTAGTCCTATAGGTAAGTATGTTTGGGCATCAAGTGATCAAAAACTGAAAATAGGTCAAAAGTATATTCTTTTCTTCAGAAAATATACAAATACAACTAATGACTTATATAAAATCAGATTTACATCGCTAAGATTAGAAGGATTTAATTTATACCTAGAATCTTCAAAAACTAAATTAAATTTAGATTATACTGAATTATTGCACAAAATCAGTCAATTTCAAGAAATTAATGATAGTAAAAACTTCTATGACAGGCATTATTTGAATGTCGGGGAGGAAGAATGAAATATTATATACTTTTATTAATAACGATAATACATTGCTCTTTTGCATATGACTTACTTGATGTATGGTTGACAACTACTTCTGATAGCTGCAAAGTATACCTTACGCACGAAGTGGATAGTTTAGCAACATCATGGGGACTAAATTTCCAGAGTTGTATTAACGCTGTAAATGCTAATGGAGTTACAAACGCACCTACTCTTGTCGCTGCTGGTACCTCTTCTGAAACGGCACTGTGTATTGTTAGATACGATTCTATACCTAATGAGCCAAATACTGTTGCAATAAATCATATAACTGGGACTGGGGATATTTCTGAATTTGAAATAATTATAAATAAAACAAAATTTAATCCAGCAATACATGACATTAATATTACTTTACAACACGAACTTACACACGCCTTAGGATTGAATGATATAACAGATCCTACAGCTCTAATGCATTTTGATTCATCCACTAGAACCGCTACGACCATAACAAATGATGAGAAGAACGGGATTAAGAATGTTTATGAGAAACCGAAAGTTAGAGTAATATCCCCTCATACATTTAAGAATGATACGGTTACAATATTTAAATCTATAGATACCGTTGATATTGAATTTGAGGTTGAAACTCCTTCAATGTTGGAACATAATTCTATAACACCACCTGATCTTCAACCTGTAGGTTACTTTTTAGATAAAGATGATGGTTACTTCCAATACGATGCAGCTTTTGATTCTCTCGGCAACGATATTTATCGTTTTAAAACAAATATGGATAGTTTTATTGAAGATAATAATGGTACGGATCTTCAAAAATTGCGTTCTTATATGAAAAGAGATGGTTTTTCTATCTATGATAATTATAAATCAGAGAATTCCCCAGACAGCACTCTAGTATTTGAAATAAAAGCAGTTCCTAAAATACTAGAACTAGAAGATATGTACTTCTTACCTCCATCTTCTGGGAAGGGTGCAGTTTCAGATACAATTGAAGTTAAAATTGCTGTACCTGAAATATCAGGTAGCTATCCTGCTATAAAATTAAAGATTGATGATGTGTATGTAGACCAAGGTGATATTGTTTTTGAAGATAACCTTTGGGTATATTATTGGGATTTAGTTGATGTTACTTCCGAAATTACAGGTAAAAGATTTAAGATTGAAGCAGAATTATTCGATGATCCAAACTGTAAAGATGAATCAGGTGCTATGATAGTAGAAGCTGTCTATGCCGAAGACTTTGAAGCATTTACAGGAGTGGGATGGTCGGTACACTTCTACGAAAATCCTAATATCATTTATAACGGTTGGTTTCTTTATACTGATCCACTTGAAGCGGAAAATACATGCCTTATGTCATTAACGCAAAATAGTATATCTCTTCAATATCAAATATGGTCACCTCCTTTTGTAGTGCCTGACAGTTCAGATTATGAAACGATATTAGATTATAGTGTGTACTTTGATAAAACAGATGACAACAATCAAAGTAACCTTTACTTTTGGGTAACTGATGCAAGTGATAATCTACTAACTGACAGAGAAAGACTTTATCCTATTGATGGTGAATGGATGCATTTCAATCACGATTTGAGTGAGTTTTATGGACAAACAATAAGATTTCGATGGGAGACTAACTATGGTGCTGGGGGAATACTTTGTGAAGATACAACTTATGCACTTGATTCTATACTTGTTTATGTAACTCCTCCTGATATGGATTTACCTATTATTGATTACATCACTGGAAATCAAGCTAATGTTGATGAGGATATGAATATCAATCTCGCATTTAATGATGCGTCAGGTATCGTAAGTGTAACTGCAGATTATAACATTGAAGGAGAAAGTGGAACAATAACATTGTCATCTGCGAAAAATTCATACACTTATACAGGTTTAATATCAGCTAGAGATCATGTTTGTGATGGCGATATAAAATTTAGAGTAGAAGATGAAGTAGGAAACACAATTATATCGGATCGCTATAGCATATCTTGGACGGAGTCGGGTGTAACACAAACTCCATCAACTCCATCAAATTTAATAATAACTGCTGAGAATGATTCTACAGTAGCACTTACTTGGAGTATAGTTGCTGGTGCTTCCGAATATAAAGTTTACGCTTCTGAAGATCCTTATGGTACTTTTATTTTAGATACATTGGGTACTTTCATCAGTGGTACTCATTGGCAAAAAGATATTGGTACTAATAAGATGTTCTATCGTATCACAGCTGGTAATACAAGCAAAATGTTTATACCTGAGAATAATACTAAACCTGAGAAAGTAGATATTGAAAAAAATCTGATATTTATAGATCCGAGGAAGAAAAGACAATAGGCTCAATTTGTAAAGAGCAAGAACAAAGAGAGTTACGACATCCTACAACATTGGCAAAACATCAATGGGTTACTTGTACATTTAACTCGCTCTTCCCCACTGCTTTTTGCCATATCCGTTGTAAACTTTTACAACTTTGGCAAAATGGCAATGTCGTAATCATCTATGGGTCCGAATGCTTTAGCATTATATTTCACCTTTCTCTATTGGCTATACTAAATAGCTACCATTATCAAAACAATAAATACCTTTCACACCCACAAAACTGCACTTTATCATTTTATTTCTTCCTTTCATTCATTATTATCTTTGTAAGATAAATACAATTGCATATCTTTATCGTGCTAAAGCACGATAGCTGTGAAATAAAAATTAAAAATAGAAGGAAATTATGAAAAAGAGCATCATTATCACTGCATTACTATTCTCTATCGCATTATTTGCAGAGAATATTTTGCATAAAACACTTCCTAACGGAATGGAAGTGATCGTAAAAGAAAATAAAAGTAACACATCTGTTGGATTTTACTGCTTTGTAAAAACTGGTTCTATCCATGAGCAAGACTATTCAGGAAAAGGATTATCTCATTACCTTGAGCATATAGTATCTGGTGGTTCAACAGTGAATAACACAGAAACATGGCATGCTGATAAAAGAAAAGAGATCGGAGCAATGACAAATGCCTATACGATATTTGGTGCAACAGTTTATCACATGCAGGCAGATAAAGAATTTGCTGACACGTCACTGTCATTATTATCTGACAACATAATTAATTGTACTTTCAATGCTGAGGAAGTTACCAGAGAAAAAGATGTTATTGTAAAAGAATTTGTCATGAGGGTTACTTCTCCAATGGCAAAAGTAAGAAATACAATGAGAGCACACACATTCCTAACATCCAATGTTAAAAACGAAGTTATAGGTGAAATCGAACTTTTCAAAAACACAACAAGAGAAGAAATGATGGATTACTACAATCGTAGATACATGCCTAACAATATGATTTTTGTAGCTGTAGGTGATCTTAATCCTGAAGAGACAATGAAAAAAATTGAAGATACTTTCAAAGATTATAAAAGAGGAGTTCTTACACCTATAACTCAACCTATCGAAAAGATACGTCCAGGTAATATTAAGTATATAGATGAATTTGCAATACAACAACCTAGAGTATATATAACCAAATTAGTTCCATCCTCAGCTACAAAAGATTTTGCCGCAATTAAAATGGCAGGGCAAATACTATTTGAAAAGAGAAATTCTCCTGTTCAATATAAACTTGTTGAAGAAGAAAAAATCGTAAACTGGGTATATGGTTATTTTAACGAAGGTGGATATTTACCTGAAACTATGATTCAGTATATTTTTGAAACTAAAGATACTGGCAATTTAGATAAGGTTGTAAGTAGAATTGATGAAATCATTTCTGAAGTAGCTATAAAGGGAATTACTCAAAAGCAGATTAATGAAGTGATCTCAAGAGAAAAGGCTCAAAAAATACTAAATACACCAACTGTTGAAGCAGACGCTCAGGAAATTGGATGGAATATGATGGATTATGGAGTCCCCGAAATACATGATATTCGTATGGCTCAATACGAAGCATTAACACCTGAAGAAGTTACTGAGGCAATTAAAGAATATTATGTACCAAAAAATAGAGTCATATTCTATGCTGTTCCCGAAGGACAAAAAGCTAATTTAAGTAAAGAAAATCAAGAGATTGTAAAAACTGAAGTAGAAAAAACAGTAATTAATTCAGATATCACGTTGTTGCACAAGCAAAATACAACTGATCCAATTATTCGAGGAGAAATATTCCTTCCAATATCATCTGATTATGAAACTTTAGAAAATGTTGGATCTTTCCAATTTTTGATAGATAATATGTTCAGCGGTGGAACAAAAGATTTTTCTTCTATGGAGCTTACATCTTGGATGGAAGACCATGCAATGTCTTTAAATGCAAAAATATCTCCTGATGGAGTTTATATTAGTTTCAAATGTATAAAAGAAGATATCGATGAAGTTCTGAACAAACTTTACAGCATAATGAATAAACCTCTCTTTGATGAAAAGGAACTAGCTTTGGCTAAAGAGAGAGAGGATTCATCATATAAACGAAGTATCAGCAACCCTGATCATTCTTATAATGAGTTTAGATCATCTATCCTTTACAATGGTCAAAATTCCGGTGTTCCAGCAAAAGAGAAGAATGATATTATCCAAAACATTTCCAAGGATGACCTAAAAAAGCTTTATAAAACATATTTTAAAGCTGAAAATATAATAGTTACATTTTTCGGTGACATTGGAAAAGATGATGCTAAGAAATACGCTGAGAAGATTAAGGACAATACTCCGGATGGAAATATCAAAGGAACTAAAATGCCGTTATTTGTACCAAAACTGAATGATACATTTGTTGACGAATGTGAATTTGAACAGGTTAACGTTGTTATGAACTTTCAAGCACCATTGCAGGGAGATCCTGATTTTTACCATATGACAGCTTTGAATCAAGTAATGGCTAATGGTTTTTCCGGAAGATTAATTAAAGCTACCAGAGTTACCAATAATCTTGCATACTCAGCTTATTCATACTACTCCGGGACAAAAGACTATGGATTTTATAGAGTAGTTTCTCAGACTTCATTTGGTAAAAAAGATGAGCTTGTAACTGTTCTAAAGCATGAAGTTCAAAGATTAATCGACGGTGATATTACTCAGGAAGAGATTAACCTTTCAGTTGAATCTTATGCTAAAATGCTTGATGGATATTTTACTGATGATCAACTCGTTGGTAGAATGACAACATATGAATCAAAAGGTTTAGGCTATAATTACTTAAAAGAACAACTTAATTATCTTAGAAAAGTAACACCAGAGCAAATTAAAGCAGTTGCAAATAAGTATTTAAAGGATGCTGCTATTATTATTTCTCAACCTTCTGCTGATGTAAAAAGAATTGTGGAATAGAATTAATATATTTTTAACAAAGAAAAAGGGCTATTCATTTTGAACAGCCCTTTTTTTATTATGTCATTCTTGGACTTGTTCCGAGAATCTATTTAATTTTATTTACTTACTTACTACACTATTATTCATTTTAATTATCTTTGGAATTTCTTTAGTTGCATTCGTTGCTGTAACTTCAAGAACATCACCTACTCCCCTCTCTGCTGACGTCGAAGTTGTAATACTGAAAGATCGTGATAAAGCCCTATCTTTGGCACTATCATTAATAAATGCTTTTATCTCGGTGGAACTTATTACCATCAAAGTATCACCCATATTGAAAATTCTTAATCCATCATTTGAGGGTTAATACCTTTTTTGTGGTGCTATTTCTTAGTTTTTTGATAAAATTTTTCATTCTCAGAACCTTCCTGACCATGCTTCATTAAAGCTTCAGTTGTACTTGTAAAACCTGATATGTCAACAAACATTGAAAAACAATCAAACGTATCTGTGAATTTATTGTCGATAAAATTTTGAACAATTCTATCAGGAACTAAATTTTGCATTAATCTCTCCGAAATTTCAATATTTGTCATATAAATAGAATTTAATGCTATAAGAGATTAATACGAAAAGTAAAATGATAAAAGAAATATATCTAAATAAAAAAAAGGAATAAAATGATAATTCAAATTATAAATTATGAGTGATGTAAAGGAAAGGTAAATAATAAATTATGGCTAGATAATTGATTTAGTGGAATTCTAAACCACCTAGCAATTTTCGAATAGCTACTAAAAAATTCTCGAAATTTTCTGGGAATTGCCCTGATCCGTAAGAATGTAGATTCATTTTGCCAATTTTAATTTTCACACTCCAATTCTGACCATCGCTACTACTTCTATCAACATATGATTTATTCCATAACCATATCTTAAGCTTGACAGATTCTTTCCAAAATTTATCCCAATCTTCATCTGCTGGAACTCTAAAAAGTTTTTCTTCTGGTCTGGTTGATTGATATACCAACTTCTTATCTCTAAATAACAATGTAAATGACCTACCATAAAATGAACTTAATGTTATTCTAAATTCTTCAGGTGATGATAAACTCATTAAATAGTCCCTTTGTATCTAACGCAAAAATTATATACCAAAATAAAGAATTTCCAAGTATATTACAATAAAATTGTTTAGATTACGTTTACTTAAGAAAATGGAGTTTATTATGTTAAACAAATATAATTGGATTACTATCTTAATATTTATAGGTGGAATTTTATTGTTTGTAGAAGCTCAAAACAATTTTGAAAATCCTCTACCTTCTGATATGGACAATATGCATAAATTCAATGAAAATCATCCAAAAGGAGAAGAATTTGAACATGGAAAAAGAAGAGAGTTTCGTAGTAAAAAGATAACTGCAAAACTAGAAAAAAGAATAAATGAGGTATTAAGAGATCACTTTCCCGAATTTCATAATAAAGCTATTAAACTAAAAAAAGAACATCCCAGTATATATCGTGGATTATTAAGAAAGTTAAAAAAACATATCAGAAGAACAAAGGAACCTAAAGAAGAAAAAATAGAGCTTGTTTCAATGATATTTGAAGAAGCAGAAGTTGATATATTATTATCCAAATTCAAAAATTCTAAGAACAAAAATGAAAAAGCTGAATTAAAGGCTAAAATAAGAGAAAAATTATCTAAAGGTTTTGATAAAAGAGAAAATATCCAAAAAAAAGTAATCTCAAGGATTGAAAAAAATATTGAGAAGAAAAAGAAAAACCATCAAGACCGTATTTTAAACAAGGAAAAACTTATTAACAAAAACTTGGAAAAGTTATTGAAATAAATTATGATAAAGATTAACAACCTATCCCTTTCTCTTTCAGGAAGAGATATCTTAAAAAATATTAACTTTAATCTCGATGAAAATAAATCTTTAGTTATTTCAGGTACCAGTGGATCCGGAAAAACAAAATTATTGGAAACTATAGCAGGATTCGAAAAATCTTACAACGGTGAGATCGTTATCAACGGAAAACCTATTATAGAATTCGGTAATGAATTATATAATACTTTAGGCTACATTGGTAATTTCCGGGTTGAAAACAACTTTTCTGAAAATATTATCTATGACCTTGTTTTTGGTCTGGAACTACAAAATGTCTCAAACTCTGAGATAAAGAAAAAATTAGATAACCTGATAAAAGATTTTAGATTGGATAAACTTTTAAAAACTGAATCTAAAAATTTGTCCGGTGGAGAAAAACAGCTAGTCAATATTTGTTCAACTATCATCAAGGAACCTAAAATTTTGTTGATGGATGACTCTATGACTATGATTGATGGTGATAAAAAGAAAATTCTTTTAGATAAATTGATACGCTCGAAAAAACATACTGTTGTTATGATTACCCAAGAAGTTGATGTTTTCTCAGATTTTGACAAAATTTTATTCCTAGATAAAGGTGAAATCTATTATTTTGGAGATACGTCTTCATTCATGAATAATCATCAAATGAAGTTGATTGAAAATGGAATAATCGCAAAATAATTCTTTATTCCCAGGATTTTGACAAAACTATCTAAAAAAACATCTTGATTTAGTCCATAAAAAACTTTAATATCTTATCTCTGATAACGAGATATACTATTATTAACATAACAAGATTTCCGGAGGAAATATGGCAATCAAAGGATTTATTGAAGTTGACATACAAAAGTGTAAGGGATGTCAACTGTGTGCAACTGTGTGCCCTGTCCAAGCAATTGGATATTCTGAGAAAACGAATGACAAAGGTTATTACTTTGCAATCATGGTAAATGAAAATTGTATTGGTTGTGCAAATTGTGCAATTATGTGTCCAGACAGTGTAATCACTGCTTTTAGAGCAGCTAAAAAATAATTATTAATAAAAATAGATTGGAGGTCAAAATTGGCTGAAAAATATTTGATGAAGGGTAATGAGGCTCTTGCGGAAGCAGCAATTAGAGCCGGAATTGACGGATACTTTGGTTATCCTATTACTCCTCAGAGTGAAGTATTAGAGTACTTCTCAAAGTGGCTGCCTCGTAAAGGTATAGCTTATGTTCAAGCAGAGAGTGAAGTATCTGCAATCAATATGGTATATGGTGCAGGAGCTTGTGGTAAAAGAGCAATGACATCTACATCATCACCTGGATATTCTTTAATGCAGGAAGGCGTCTCATATATCGCATGTGCGCAGATTCCATGTGTTTTAGTAAATGTTCAAAGAGGTGGACCGGGGCTTGGAACTATCCAACCTGGTCAAGGTGACTATTTTCAAGCTGTAAAAGGTGGTGGGCACGGAGATTACCGTCTTATCGTACTTACTCCTAATTCAGTTCAAGAAACTGCAGATATGGTTTACAAAGCTTTTGATCTTTCTGAAAAATACTTAAATCCTGTGCTTATTCTTTCTGATGGAGCATTGGGTCAAATGATGGAAACTGTAGTATTTAAGGAAGATTATGTAAGACCTGCTTTTGATACAAGCTGGGCTACTAATGGAGAATTGACAAATAGAGGAATGAATACTGTAACTTCTTTATTTATCGAACCAGAGGATATGGAAAGAAAAAACAATGAACTTCAAGCTAAATATAAAATCATCGAAGAGAATGAAGTTGATTACGAACTTTACAACATGGATGACGCTGAGATTGGATTTATCGCTTACGGCTTATCTTCAAGAATCGTTAAGAAAGCTGTTGATATTGCAAGAAAGCAGGGAATAAAAGTTGGGTTGATCAGACCTAAAACTGTATGGCCTTTCCCAAAAGATATTATCAAAAAATACTCTAAACAAGTGAAAGCGTATCTTTCTATAGAAATGAGTGTTGGACAGATGATCGAAGATGTAAAACTTGCTGTTGAGTGTAAGATACCTGTTGAACATTATGGAAAAACAGGTGGTATCGTTCTTTCTACAGATGAGATCGTTGAAAAAGCAAAAAATATGATAAACAAATATTAAACAGGAGCAGTAAACAATGGCTGAGAAAATTACAAAAAACGGTCAGGAATTTGATGTAGTTTGGCAAAAACCAAACCTTCAGAAAAATGACATGCATTACTGCCCGGGTTGTGCTCATGGTACTCTTGAAAAAATGCTTCAAGAAGTAATTGATGAAAAAGGTATTCAAAACCGGATTATCGGAGTATCTCCCGTAGGATGTGCAGTGTTTGCTTATGATTATATGAATTGCGATATGCAGGAAGCTGCTCACGGTAGAGCTTGCGCATTAGCAACAGGAATTAAAAGAGTATTACCGAATCACGCAGTTTTCACTATTCAGGGAGACGGAGACCTAGCTTCTATTGGTATCGCTGAAACTCTTCATGCTTGTAATAGAGGCGAAAGTATTTTGATTCTTTTTTATAACAATGCAATATATGGTATGACAGGTGGTCAAATGGCACCTACTACTTTACCCGGACAGGTTACAGCATCATCACCGGATGGTAGAGATGTTAAAACAACAGGAATGCCTTTAAAAGTTGCAGATATTGTCAAAACTTTTGATGGAACTTGCTATGTTACAAGACAATCTGCAAATAATGCTATAAATGTAAGAAAACTTAAGAAAGCTATCGAGAAAGGTGTAGAGAATTCACTTAACGATAGAGGAACTTCTTTCATAGAGGTTGTTGGTAACTGTCCATCCGGATGGAAAATGACACCTGTTGATTCTTATAAATGGTGGGAAGAGAACATGTTGAAGTACTATCCACTTGGTGATCTTAAAACTGAAGGAGGGCTTAAATAATGTTACAAGAAGTTATG
>JAQICF010000270.1 GCA_027858795.1 Candidatus Delongbacteria bacterium
GTCTTAAATAAGTGTATAAATGTCAAGTACTTTTTGCAATTACGAACAAAAAAGGTGCCGTTTGGCACCTCGAATAGAACATTTCGACTAATTATTTTTCAATATAAATTCGTACATGATCACCATCTGCACTTGTTACATTTACAATATCATCATCTATATTATCGGCAAAATCTTGAATATGGTTGATGATGTTTTCAAGGTCAACACCTTCCTGGTTTAAACCAGCTAGCTTTTTAGCAGGAACCATATTTATTGCTAACTTGGCTAACATAAGCGGTAAAGTTATCATAACATTATCACCATCCGCACTTTTTACTTCTACTTTAAATTTTCCTTTCAATTTTTTGTCCTTCAATGATGAAACTACGACCCCTGCCTTTGGAGCTTCAGGTTCAGGTTTCGATGTTACACCATCAACAGCTGATAGTAAGTTTGCAGCTTGTTCAGGTGTTATCTTTTTTTCCTCCAACATCTTTAAAATGTTCAATTTTTCTTGGCTTGTCATGATAGACTCCTATAATTAGTTTGATTTTGTAGTTTAATTTTTATAGTTTGATTTTAATTTCCGTTTTATCGGATGAATTGATATCGACCTCTATTACATCGTTCATTCCAATAAGTGGTTGTTTTTTTACTAATAAGAAGATATTTATAAAAATTATCGTTATAGGTCTGAAAATTTGGTAATTCAAATAAATTTCATTGTTCTTTAATCTAATACCACTCATCCAAGGTAAATCAATTATATTCTTATTTGTGAACTGAATACTTAAATAATCTAAAAATGAATAAATAAAATATATTGTCATAAATATCTTGATAGATCCGCTATCCATTCCCATAAGAACAAGCATATTTAATCCCCATGCCACAAAAGTTATTATTGCTAATACTTTTGTTTCTCTTACAGTAACTCCCTTTATTCCGTAGTAGAAGAACCAGGTTATCATTAGTAATATTATCATCATTCCTTAACCTTATTGTTTGAGTTTCTATTTTTTTAAAGCTTTTTAATTTTAAAAAATATTCTATTTTTTTAAAGCTGATATTAACTTTTCCGCATCTTCAGCTGTTATTTTTCCTTCAGAAAGCATATTTAAGATCAGTTGAATATTCTCTTCATCATTTTTCTTAGGGTTAACTTCTTCTTTAATTTTGTCAAAAGGCATATGCTTAAAATGTTCTTTAAATTGCTTTATCATAGGTTGAAATGAATCCTTTAAAAATTTAAGATTTTTCAACTCTTTCAAACCACCATGCTGTATGATTACACCTTCAGGGAATTTATCAGATACAACATTATCACCTGTTACAGAACTTATAACGATCTTTTTATCATTCTTATATTCTTTGCAATTTAATTTTATATCTCCGGATACGATCTTTATCTTAGCATCCTCCTCAAGCTCATAATCTCCGTCAATTACAATATCACCATTCACATTATTTATATTGATAGCTTTGTAATTATTTTCTCTTAATTGCACATCACCGTTGACGTTATTGACCTTAAGCTTACCGTCAATTTCTTTAACCGAAAGGTCGCCATTTACAATGCTTATTTTAAGATCTACCGATGCTATCTTGTTAATTTCAACATCACCGTTTCGAGTAGCAATACTTCCTTCATAACCTACAAGCTCATTAATATTTATATCACCACTTACATTCTTGATATCTCCTGCAACCGCAGTTTTATTCGGAAGTTTGATTTGAACATCTACCGCCTTAATATTGAACATTTTTAGTAATTTCTTTGAATCTTTTTGAATTATACTTAGTTCTCCGTTCTCATAACTTATATCAAATACTTCATCAGCTGTATTTTTTCTAAGATCACCTAGTTCGACCTCAATATCTAACCTATCTTCTCCGATTACCTGAATATCTCCATCAACAAGTATTAGATTTAGGCTTAATTTATTATTTTCAATTGGGTAATTCATTTCATCCCCCTATTTTTTTAATTTTTTCAGAGCTTCTTCTACAGAAAATTCACCTTTGCTTATCATATCAATAATATCTCCGGTATCAACATCTTCTTCTTTCTCTAGCTCTAATGCAGCTTTAGTTTTCTTTAAAAGATTCTTGATCTTCGGGTATGAGCAGTTAAGAATTTTCTCAGCTTGTTTAATACTTCCCTCAGCAGCAATAAACACTTTGATAAAATCAAAGATCTCATCACTTAGTCCGTGACACATCTCATCTTTTTCAAACTCTCCGGAAATTTTAGTATTACATTTTTTACATTGATACTTTACAACTTTCAGCTCACCTTCACAAACCGGACATTTTGTTAATAGCTTTTTCATAGATCCTCCCTTTTATTATTGTCTTTCATAGGAAATATAACACAAATTAACATCCGTGTCAAGCATTTATTAACATTATTAACATTTTGAGCTTACTTTAATTTATTTTATTAATTCTATGATATGTTTATTGTTTATTTTATCAATAAAAAAAGTGCAGTTTCTGCACTTTTAAATGTTAAATATATTGCTGAATCGTAGTAATCTACGATTTTCTGTCTAATATCCCCTTGACGATTTGCTTATTGAAATTATAAGATTTATTGCAATAATGACACTTAACTTCTACTCCTTCTTCATTATTATATATATCTTCAAGCTCATCCTTATTCAAAAGATTTAGACTTTGTTTCATTTTTAATTCTGTGCATTCACATTTGTATTGAGCACTTACTTCTTCTGTAAATTTTAGATCAAAATCCTTTAATATCATTTCTGAAATTATTTTTTTAATAGAATATCCCATATCCATAACATCTGTCATATTGGGGAATACACTTAAATTATTTTCGATCTTTACTATTATTTCTTCAGGTGCATCCGGCATTAACTGTATCATAAATCCACCTGATTGCTTGACACTTCCATCAGGATTTACTAACACTCCAAGCCCGACGGATGAAGGTATTTGTTCTGATTTGACGAAATAATATGTAAGGTCCTGAGCTATAGTTCCATACATTAGCTCTACTTTACCGGTATAAGTAGTTTTCATGCCAACATCTTTGGTTACACTAAGCATTCCTTTTCCTAATGCTCCTTTGACATTAAAATCTTTTCGGTCTTCCGTTAGGGGCAACTCTACTTGGGGGTTGTAAACATATCCTTTTACATCACCTTTATTATTTGCAGTAACAACCGCTCCACTAACAGGACCATCACCATTTACTTTGATAGTAATACTTCCTGTATCAGCTTTATTATCTACACCCAGCATTAATGCACCGTTAAGCATTCTGCCAAATAACACAGTGTTGGTCATGGATAAATTGTGCATTTCGGTTGCTTCTTTTGTTAGATCTGTGGAGTCCACAATGAAAAATCTTACATATTTATCTTTGGTAATTCCTCTTATTATCTTATCTGACATTTCTCTCACCTTATAATATAATTACATATAATATAACAACATTCGAAGACATTTACTCGCTAAATATCTTCGAATGATCTAAAACCTTCCCCTCTAACGTCTCGAACGTCCAATATTGTCACAAATGCGTTAGGATCTATCTCTTTCACATAGTTCTGCAATGCAACCAGCTCTCTCCTGTTCACAGCCGTAAAAATAATTTTCTTTTCCTTACCACTATGAAGACCCGACCCATTGAAATAAGTTCCACCTCTATTGAGAGAAGTTTTTATCTTTTCAGCTATTTCCTTGTACTTATCTGAAATAATCAAAGCTCCTTTTTTATAATTTAAACCTATCGTCAAAGAATCAATAACCTTGCCTGTTACATAAATTGTTATCAGTGCGTATAATGCAAGTTTTATATCTGCAAATATTAGTGTACCTGCTAATACGATCACGATATCCAGCATTATAAGAAGTTGTCCCATTGAAATACCAGTACGTTTATTCATGATCTGTGCAACGATATCAGTTCCACCAGAAGTAGCTCGTGAACGGAAGATCAGAGCTAGGCCAGCACCTATTAAGATACCTCCAAACAGAGATGAAAGGATCATTTCATTCTCAACTACTAAAGGTCTATCACCCCAGAAATATGTTAGAACATCAATTGCAACTGATGTCAATGTCATTCCCAGAATGGTCTTCCACCCGAATTTTGGACCAAGTTCTTTGATACCCCATATTACAAGAGGGATATTCAGAACTAATCCTGTCATACCTGTCGGTAACCCAAAAGTATGATGAAGTATGATGGCGATACCATAAACTCCACCCGGAACGATCTTATAAGGTACTACGAAGAAAACATAACCGGAAGCCATTATTAGTGATCCGATCACAATATAAAGCAAATCAATGTACCATTGTTTCGAAAATGATTTTATCCCTGTGTAAACGCCCATGATTTCCTCCCTTAGTTAAAATCGGAGGCAATATAAGGGTTTAAAACATAGTGTCAATAGATAATGTTGGTTTTATCCTTTTTATTCGATTTTATCCTTTCAACAACTACTTTTATAAACTATATTTAACATTAGGTATAAAAGGATTAATCTGTGACAGAAAACTTATTCGGGACAGGACATTTATTCAAGTATGAGACCGACCTTTACTTAAAAGGATATCGATCTATTGCAGGTGTGGATGAAGCCGGAAGAGGTCCTCTTGCAGGTCCGGTAGTAGCAGCTGCAGTCATCTTTAAGCAGGGAGTTGTCATTGAAGGAGTAAATGATTCTAAAAAAGTACCTCCAAAGAAAAGAGAAAAATTATTCTATGAAATAAGGAAAAATGCTGTTGCTTATGCAGTTGGCATAGTTTCACATCACAGGATCGATGATATTGATATATTGAGAGCAACTTTTGAAGCTATGAAAATTTCTGTAAGCAAACTTAAACCTGAACCTGATTTTATCTTAGTCGATGGAAGAGATGAACCATTTGCCACCAAAGAACAGATGAGTATTATAAAAGGTGACAGCTTATCTTACTCTATAGCAGCTGCATCGATCATAGCTAAAGTTACCAGAGATAAGATCATGAATTTCTACGACAAGAAATATCCAATGTATGGATTTGCACATAACAAAGGTTATGCAACAGCAGATCATATTGAAGCGATTAAAAAACATGGTCGATGCGAAATACATAGAAAAACATTCAGATTGCAATTTGAAAAAGATACTCAATTATACTTAGATTTATAGGAATAAAAAATGTTGTATTTATATTTGATCGTATTACTAAACGCCATTATTTATATTCTCTATATCCATAAATTCATTAAAGGGTTGGCGAAATTACCTAATGAACAAATCTTCAGTGTAAGTGATTCCCAATTACCGTCAGTAACAATAATCGTACCTGCTCGTAATGAGGAAAATTATATTGAAAGAACTATAATTTCTCTGCTTTATCAGGATTATCCTAACGATAAATTTCAAATTATTGCAATTAATGATAGATCAAAAGATCGTACCGGTGAAATAATTGATTCTTTGAAAGTGAATTCTACAAATGTAGATGTAATTCATATTAGTGAAGTTGCTTTAAATGTTTCTCCGAAGAAGAATGCAATTCTAACTGCAGTGAAAGAGTGTAAGACCGATTACATTATCACTACAGATGGAGACTGCCTACATCACAAATTATGGCTGAGATCTATGGTAAATCCGATCATTGGTTCTGCTGATGGCAATATCGGAATTGTCGCCGGAATGACTATCTTTGTAAAAGAAAAATATTCTTCTGCCTGGGAAAAGACATGGCAATCAATGCAAAATATAGATTACATTTCTCATTCATTGTTGGCTGCAGGAGCAATTGGATGTGGAAAGGGATTCACCGCTAATGGAAGTAATTTGTTGGTAAAAAAAGAGTTATACAAGGATGCTTCAGGAGTTAAGTCAAATGTAATATCAGGAGATGATTTCTTCATCATTCAGCAGGCGGAAAAAGCTGGATATCAGATTCGCTTCGCACTTAACGATGAATCTGTTGTTCATAGTTATCCCGTAGATACTATTGAAGGACTGGTTGATCAACGAGCTCGTTGGGCATCAAAAACGACAAGCTCTTCAAGATTTGTACTTGCATTCGCATTGAATACATTCATGTTTTACATAGGTCTAACTTTGTTATTTATTTTGGCAATAATAAATCAGGTCCCTTTTAGAGTATTCTTATCTTTGTTAGCTTTAAAGATAATACCTGAGACAATATTTTTGTCTTACGGATTCGGAAGAATGGGATTTGAGCTTAAAAATAGATACTATATACTTTTACAAATATTTCACATACCTTTCAACTTGTTTGCAGCACTAAAAGGCAAATTTCTCGGATTCAAATGGAAAGGAATCAACTATAAGTAACATCCATTAAACAAACAATTAGGAATATCATGGCAATGAGTAACGTAGTAGCGATCGTAGGAAGACCAAATATCGGTAAATCAACTCTTTTCAATAGACTTACTAAAACTAGAGAAGCTATAGTTGATAATACTTACGGTGTAACCAGAGACAGAAAATATGGTCCAGTTGAATGGGATGGAAGAACTTTCTCTTTAATTGACACAGGTGGATTTGTACCTGATACAAAAGAATTCTTCGAAAGCATGATTAATACACAAATTGAAATTGCATTGGATGAAGCCGAACACATAATCTTTTTATTAGACGTTGAAACTGGCATTTCGGCTATAGATCAAGAAATAGCCAACAAGCTAAAAAAGTCCGGTAAAAGAATAACCGTAGCAGTCAATAAAGTTGACAATACCGCTCGAGAAAATGATATTGTTGAATTTTATAACCTAGGTCTGGGTGACCCTATTGGCATATCGGCACTTGGTGGTAGAAATGTTGGTAATATGCTGGACACAGTTACTGATCATATAGTTCCTGATGCTGAGGTCGTAGAAGTTGAAGATAATCGATTAAAAATCGCTATTATTGGAAAACCTAATGTAGGTAAATCCTCGCTCGTTAATGCTTATCTCAAGGAAGAGAAAATGATCGTTTCTGATATTCCAGGTACAACAAGGGATTCTGTTGACTCTGTTCTTCATTACAAAAACGAAGAAATTCTTTTAATTGATACTGCAGGTCTAAGAAAAAAGAAAAAGATCAGAGAAAACATTGAATTTTATTCGCTGGTTAGAACATTGAAAGCTATAGAAAGAACTGATGTTGTTATTTTAATGATCGATGCGTTAGATGGTTTGACAAGACAGGATATCGAAATTCTTTTGGAAGCAAAAAAAATGCAGAATGGAATAATACTTGCTGTAAACAAATGGGATCTCGTAGAAGATAAATCAACTAATAGTGCCAGAGATTACGAAGATGCACTAAGAAGAGAATTGGATTGGATTCCTTATATTGCCGTGAAATTTATTTCTGTTTTGAACAAGCAAAGATTATTAAAATTACTTGATCTTTCCTATGAGATAAGAGAAAGAAAGCATCTACGAATTTCTACATCTAAACTTAACAATTACATTTTAAAAATTATAAAAAGGACAACTCCTCCTACTTCAGGAAATATAATCATTAAAATAAAGTATGTAACTCAAGCAGCTGTCAATCCTCCGGTATTCTCATTTTTCCTTAATGAACCTGATCATTTGAAAGATAACTATAAGAGATTCCTTGAACGAAAGATCCGTGAAGAGTACGGATTTGATGGAGTACCGATAATAATGAAGTTCTTGCAGACTGGTAATTTAAAATAAGTTATGAAGTTTTTGAAAATTAGTAATTAAAATTAACGCATCCTTAATTTTATTAGAGGTTTGTTATGAATAAAATTGAAGAAAAAGATATAACTATAATGGTAGTTGATGATGAAACTATCAATTTACAAATAGTTGATGGTATGCTTAAGTTGGAAAACTATAAGTCAATACTTATAACCGATTCTTCAGAAGTTTTAAGCTTGGCTGAATCTGAGCAACCAGATATAATTTTACTCGATGTTGATATGCCGTTAAAGGATGGCTTTGTCGTATGCAAAGAACTTAAGGGCAATCCTGGAACTAAGAACATCCCGGTCCTTTTCTTATCAGGTAGATCCACTACCGATTCTATCATAGAAGGACTAAAGATCGGTGGAGTTGATTATATAACAAAACCTTTTAATGCTCCTGAATTATTAGCACGTGTAAATACTCATCTTCAATTAAAATTTACAACTGATAAACTAATTGAGATGGAAAATTTAAAAGCTTTACATGCCGCTATGGTTACACAAAACCATAATTTGAATCAATTAACTACATCAGTATTAGGTCAAATTGAGATCGGAAGGATATTAATAGGTAAATATGGTAAAGATTGTGGTAATGATCTTAAAGAATGCTTTAATTCAATGGAAAAAGCCAGTATTGAAATGAATCAGATCATTCAGAAATTCAAGGATATTCAAACCATCGAATATAAAAAATATTCAAACCATACTGAAATGCTTGATCTGGATAAATCTTCAATTCCAGAGGAAGAATAATGCAAATGGAAGTTGAATTATGCAGGGAATGATCTTAGCAGCAGGATTTGGCACCAGATTAGCTCCATATACAGATAACTGTCCAAAGGCTTTAGTTCCTTTAAACGGCAGACCTCTTTTAGGATATATCATAGATAAATATATAGCTTCAGGTATTACAAATATTGTGATAAATGCACATTATTTATCAGAACAAATTATTGATTTTGTGGAAAACAATAATTTTGATGCTGATATAAAGATCGTTATCGAAAAGGATATCTTAGGTACCGGTGGTGGAATATTTAATATGCTGGAGTATATCACTGATGATGATTTCTTTGTTTATAATGCTGATGTTATCAGTAGTATTGATCTTCCTAGTCTAATGGAATATCATAAACAAAATAATCCTTTGGGAACTATGGTTATGCAGAATAGAAAAACTTTCAATCAGGTTATTATCGACAAGAATAAAAACTTTTGCGGATTGAAATATATTAAGACAAATAAAGAGATCATTGCTAAGCAACCTGTTGAACCATATAATTTATTGGCTTTTAGTGGAATTCATGTAATAAATAAAAAAATATTAAAATATAAAAGTTCAGACAATGAATTTTCTATTATGGGTACTTAGTTG
>JAQICF010000015.1 GCA_027858795.1 Candidatus Delongbacteria bacterium
GAAACTGTTGTACCATCGTGGAAGTTAAACAATATCATTGAAGTTGTTCGGTCGGTTCACCCCTATGAAGAAGCAGTTATTGATATATATAAACTTGAGAATTTATCAGGAAATTTTGGTCTTGGTGTAATTGGCGAACTTGAAAGCGAAGTAAGTTTGAAAGAATTTGCTAAAAATGCAGAAAATGTCCTAAATACTCAAACACTTAGAATAGCTTCTACAACTTCAAATACTATTAAAACAGTGGCTGTTTGCGGTGGTAGCGGATCAGGCTTTTGGCAACATGCTTTAAGCTCTGGTGCAGACCTTTTCATAACTTCAGAATTTGGTCATCATCTTTATCAGGAAGCATCAACTTATCTACATATTATTGATGCTACTCATCACGCCACAGAAATTGTTGCATCAAAAGGATTGTTTGATTATCTTAGTAGAGAAATAAAAGGTTATAATATACTTATTTCGCAAATGGATACTGATCCTGTAAGAAGTACGAATGAACTATAACACAAATCACATTCCGAATATAAAGGAGTAATACATGCAAAAGAAACTACAACAACTAACAGACCTTCAAGCCTTGGATTCAAAGCTATATTCAATTGAAAAAGCAAAGGGAAATCTCCCTTATCTCGTAAATGAGTTTACTAAAGAAATTGAACAGCTAAAAAATGAACTGGAGGAGTTGAATAATGATTTTGCTGATACTAAAAAAGATCTTAACGAATCCAAGACCACTATAGATGAATCAAATATTCTATTAAGTAAATATAAAGACCAGAGAAATATGGTAACAAACAACAAGGAATATGAGGCATTGGTAAATGAAATGGCTTATAGAGAAAACCTGGTTGAAGAGTTAACTTTAAAAATTTCAGAATCTAATATCTTATTGGAAAATAAAAAAGAACTTATCGAAGAGAAGAAAAATATACTAGAAGAGAAAATAGCTAGTTTATCCGAGAACCAACAACAGCTGGATGAAAAATTATCTGAGACAGCAGACGAAGAGAATAGGTTAGCTGAAAAAAGAAATAAACTTGTTGCAAAAATTGACAAACAGTTATATAATCTATATGAGAGAATATATAGGTCAAAGAATCAAGCTGCCGTTGTACCTGCTGATGAAGGTCATTGTGGTGGATGTTTTACCATACTTCCATCCCAAAAACTCTCAGAATTGAAGAGAAGGGATTCAATAGTGCAGTGCGATACTTGCAGTCGGATCTTGATATATTCTTTCGAAGAAAAAGAAACATAGTTTATATTCGAAAGTATAAAAAATAGTTGGTTGGATGGTCGTGTCCCATAATATAGCTTGGGATAAGGAAAGTCCGGACACCAAAGAGCAGGATGCCTGTGAAAGCAGGGTGTAGAAATGCAACGGAAAGTGCAACAGAAAACAAACCGCTCCGAACAAGTTGAAGAGTAAGGGTGAAAAGGTGTGGTAAGAGCGCACCGCGCAGGATCGTAAGTTCCTGTGGTATGGTAAACCCCATCCGGTGCAAGACCAAGTAAATCTTCCATTTCGAACTGCTCGTTCGAGCTTAGCTGGAAGAAGGGTCGGTCGCTAAGTAGGTAACTACGCAGATAAATGACCATCAATTCTTTAGGGAATTACAGAATTCGGCTTATAGACCAACTTTAAATTATAATTAAAAAGTTAGATATAGATATGAGAATATTAATACCAACGGTGATATTACTAACTCTCGTTAGCATTTTTCCTAAAGTGCCTTTCAATACTCTTTATGTTGAGATAAAGAAAGAAAGATATGAAGGCGACCCTGAACTTTTAAGAAACACCAAAGATAATATTGACAAGCTAGACCTTTATGTTTCAAACCAAAAGATATGGGTTGATGTGGACAATAACTCTTATTTGATGATTGAGGAACCTGCTGAGGGAAATAATATAATTGAAAAGAACGGGAAGTTAAAGTATAAAGATAGCCATTATACTTTGGATTATGGTTTGAATTTTGCTTGGGATGGAACTGATGTTGAAGGAGAAAAGATCTTTGATAATTACACAACCGATGTCCCCAATTACGAATTTTACAAAGCGAAATTAGTTAAAAAAGTTAAGATCACCACCGGTGACAGAATAAAGAGAAAGGCTCATATTTACGCATATAAATTTTATGATGCAACTGATCAGGATGAAACAAATGCTTATGTAAATGAGATAAAAAACAGCGATATGCCTGAAGAGGATAAAAATGTAGAAATACAAGCTGCATTAGGTGCTCTTGAAAAAAAGGCAATAAAATATACTGAATGGATTTGGGTGGATATGGATGCTGAAACTCAAATGTTTCTGAGAAAATACGAAACAGCAGTGGATGTTAAAACAATTTATGAAATTACAAAATTGGACGTAAACGTACCACTTGAGAAAAATATATTTGAAGAAACACTTTCTAAATTCAAAATTAAAGAAGTAAAAGGTTAGTCCGAAATTACTAAACTAAATAAAGTAAAAAGTTAGTCTAAGACTACTCTCAATTATGATTTTATTAATATTATATAAATTAGGCCAAAAGTGGAAAAAAGATGGGAATTCAAAAATGATCCAGAAACCCACATAATTGATGAGTTAGCAAGCCAAACCGGGCTTCCGTTGCCTATTCTCAAGCTACTTGTTTCAAGAGGTTATAAAAAGCCAGAAGACATTGAAACATTCCTGCACCCTGAAAATGTTGAGTACCATGATCCCTTTTTAATGAAGGATATGGACAAAGCAGTTGAAAGGATTACTGATGCTTTAGTAGATAGGGAAAACATTTTGATCTGGGGAGATTACGATGTTGATGGAATAACTTCAACTTCTATTCTATACTTGTTTTTTCTTAGAAGACTCGGATTAAAAGTCAATTATGCAATACCCAATAGGGAATCTGAAGGATATGGTTTAAGTAAAGAAGGCATTTTGCAAGCGTCTAAGGACGGCGTAGACCTTATCATTACCGTTGATTGTGGAATTACTTCGGTTAAAGAAGTAGAATATGCTAAAACACTGGGCATTGATGTCATTATTACTGATCATCATGAACCTGACAGTGAATTGCCTCCAGCGTACGCAATTATAGATCCAAAAAGAAATGACTGTGACTATCCTTACAAACATTTAGCGGGTGTAGGTGTAGCTTTTAAATTGATCCAGGGCATTCTTGCTAGTAACGATATGCCAGCGAAAATATCCGATAAATTCATCAATATTGCAGCTATTGGTACTGCCGCTGATATTGTTCCTATGACAGGTGAAAACAGGAAAATTGTTTATGAAGGGTTGGAGACATTAGGAAATTGTCCAAATATAGGATTGAGCACACTTCTAAAAAAACTTAATTTCTATGGAAATAAAGTAAAGGTGAATCATATTCTATTTGGTTTAGCGCCTAGAATTAATGCAGTGGGAAGAATGGGAGATGCCGGAAGAGCGGTAAATCTTTTAATTACAAACGATATGCACGAAGCGAATGATATTGTTGCTAATCTTGAAGAAGAAAACAAGCGTAGAAGATCACATGATGCTGAAACTTTGAGAGAAGCTATTGATATTCTTGAAGGTGTTGATAATTTTAACCCAAAAACAGACAAAGCCATTGTAGTAGCTTGTGAAAATTGGCACGTTGGTGTTATTGGTATCGTTGCTTCTAGACTGGTGGAAAAATACTATAGACCAAGTGTTGTAATTTCTATCAATGATGGAATCGGCAAGGGTTCATGTAGAAGTATTTCAGGAATAAATATCTATGAAGTTCTTAGAGAATGTTATGAACTTAATCTTTTAGAACAAGAGAATTTTGGTGGTCATAATTATGCTGCAGGATTTGAAATTGACAGTAAAAACATACCTGAGTTCAAGAAAAAATTCAATGAGATCATCTCTCGAACAACCCCGGATAAAGATTTTAAGCCATTTTTAAAGGTAGATCTAAGAATAGATTTTAATGATATCGATCAAGAAATGATGGATAGTCTTTATTTATTTGAACCTTTTGGTCCATATAATGATCAACCCGTGTTTGCTACAGAAAATATTGATCTTGTTGGAGATGTTAGAATAGTTGGTTCAAAAGTAGATGAAAACAATCATAAAGTGAAGGCTAAAGGTAATCATCTAAGAATGAAGCTTAGGCAGAATGGAATAGTTTTTGATGCCATTGGTTTTAACTTAGCAGATAAATTTGACTTGGTTAACGATCTAAGATCTAATTTAAAATATGCCTATTTGATCGAAGAGAATAATTGGAACGGATCTTCCTATATTCAATTGAAGATAAAGGATATTCTAGCTTAAATATGGATAGCTTTCATATAATATCTGATGGCAAATTAGAAGTAAATTATGGGAGGCAGAATTTGTCTCCCTCTTCATTTTTATCAAGTACAAAATTGGGCGTTAGTTGCCTGTTGATCAAGAAAAACAATAAATACACTTTAGTCGATACCGGTCCCGGAATTTTTAATCCAGATGAGAACAAATATCAGATGGAATACCCAAGGCAGTTATTAGCGGAATTGAATAATCTCAATCTAAAACCTTCTGAAATAAATACTGTTATTCTAACCCATTTTCACTTTGATCATTGTGGTGGATGCATCGGTAAAGATGGTGAGCCTGTATTTAATAATGCAAATCATTATTTACAGGAGAAAGAAGTTGAATATTCAAAAAACAACCCTGAATTCTCCAAGTACGCATTACCCTTTTTTAATTCTCTTAATAAACTTGATCTTCTAAAAGTTGTTGACGGAGATATTTCCATAGAGGATTTGATCGATTTGATCAGCTCACCCGGTCATACCGCAGGATTTCAGTATGTTAAATTTGAAATAAATGATCAGAACTATATTTTCCCAGGAGATATTATCCCAACTCTTTGGCATATTAACAATAACAATGTAATTGGCATAGATCACGATCTTGAAGCTTTGAACAATGCGAAGAAAAAGATAATTGAAGATTGTATATCTGAGGATGCAATCATGATATTTCAGCATTCTTTGAAACCCACAATGGGCAAATTGATCAGCAAGGGAACAAGAATAGGTTTTCAAAAGATTACGTAAAAGTTAATTATTTACCCAGCATATCTTCCTTTAAGCTTTCCTGAGCAGGTTCATCACAAAGCCAAATGCCAAATAATGATCTTTTAAATTTTAAACCTTTTATCGTCGTAGATAATTTTCCGTTTTTAGATATTTTCGTACCTATTGAATCAACATATGCCATCTCAAAAACATCACCGTCATTGATCTCATCTTTGAATACAGAAATGAATTGATCTATTTCTTTCTTTATAGGAGTAATATTATCTTTTGTAGAATTTTCAAATCCTTCCATCGTAGCATTTTTCATTTTTTTGCTTGAGATCAAAGAAGATGTAATGTATAATCTGATCGCCATATTTTCTTCAGAATCAATTATTGCTTTTGCAACTTTACTTCTTTTTTCTAAATACAATGCTCCTACATACAAATCCATAAAGAATTTTTCACGTACACCTGCTCCATTTAAAATTAATTGAGATCCATTTACTTTAAGTTTTTCCTGTATATTTATCCCACTAACGATCCTGGCCTGCATAATGGAACTTACAAATATTAAAAATAAAATTAATAGTTTAGTAATATTTTTCATAACTGTTCTCCTTTTTTTATCAAATTATAAACTCAGTGATTAATAGTCAAGAAAATAACAATTAATGTTCTTAATGTTTATTGTATTTACCTAGAATTATCAATAAAATTGATAATTCGGTTAATATTAAAATAACAATTAACTTCTTGCTCTAATCAATAATATTTCATTCATTTCAATAGATAAAAAAATAAAGCAGGGACAACTGAATGAAAGAGTTCGAAGTAGGTAAAATATACCAGGGTTTTAAGCTTACACATAAAGAATATATCAATGAGATCAGTTCTGAAGTATTGATGTTCGAACACTCGAAGAATAAAGCAAAATTAACAGCTTTGAAAAATGATGATGATAATAAAACATTTGCCATTAGTTTTAAAACAATTCCAACTGATTCTACCGGTGTTCCTCATATTCTTGAGCATTGTGTTCTTTCTGGTTCTGAGAAATATCCGTTAAAGGATGTATTTGCTGAACTTGTAAAAGGCGGACTTTCAACTTTTATAAATGCCTTCACAGGATCAGATGCGACTTATTATCCATATTCTACGAGAAACAATAAAGAATATTTTAATTTTATGAGTGTCTATCTGGATACAACCTTGAGACCTTTACTGACCAAGCATACATTTTACCAGGAAGGTTGGCATTACGAACTAGATAAGCCAGATGAGCCTGCCAAGATCCAGGGGATTGTATTCAATGAGATGAAAGGTGCAATGTCTAATCCTGTTAGTGTTTTAATGGATAAACTTGCTCAGACTTTATATCCTGATTCAACTTATTCGGTAAATTCCGGTGGAGATCCTGAAGCTATTCCTGACTTGACCTATGAACAATTTATTGAATTCCACAAAAAATTCTACCACCCTTCTAATAGTAAGATATTCCTTTACGGTAATGCAGATCTAAATGAAGAGTTAAAATTTATCAATGATAACTATTTAGACAGCTACGAGTACCTGGAGGTAGATTCCAGTATCTATGAAGGGAACCCAATTACTTCTCAGCAATTTGCAGAATTTAAATATCCTATCAATCCTTCAGAGTCCGATGAAAATAGATCTTATATTGTCGTTGGAACTAAAATATTAACTCCTGAGAACATTAAGGAGAATATTGCATTTTCTATCATCACAAATATTCTTTTCAATTCAGATGCATCGATCTTAAAGAAAAATATAATGAAATCAGGTATTGCCAACGATCTGTCAGGTTACTATGATGATAATGCTTTCTACACTTCTATGGTCACATTCATTTCTGGTAGCAAACCCAGTGATAGAGATAAATTTTTGGATATTTATTACAGTTCTCTTGAAGAACTCGTAAAAAACAAACTTGATAAAGATCTTGTCAAAGCTGAGATCAATAATATTGAATTTAAAATCAAGGAAAAGACAGCCAGTGCTCAACGTGGCATAAGCTATATGTTCTCTGTTCTAAATTCAATGTTATATGAAATTGATATGATACAAGCATTGAAAATTAGTGGTATAATAGCTGAAATAAAAAAAGAAGCTTTAGAGGATAACTTATTTGAAAACTTGATCGAAAAATATTTATTAAATAGAGATCTTTCTGCTGTTGTTACTTTGAATCCTGATAAGGAACTTAATGCCGTGAAGTTGGCGAAAGAAAGTAAGAGGGTTGCGGATTACAAGAATAGTCTTAACGATAGTCAGATCCAGGACTTGGTAGACTTTACTGCAAAATTCAGGATAGATCAGGAAACACCTGTTTCGGAAGAAGATATGCAGAAAGTACCTAAGTTGAGCTTATCGGATATCGAAAGAAAGTCCATTTTTAGAATTCCTGAGGTTTCAGAGGTCTCCGGTGTCAAGATCTTGACCAATGAGCATTTTACTAACGATATTATATATTTCAGCCTTGGAATGAAGATCGATTCTATTCCGGTAGAGCTACTACCTTACATAAATATATTCACCGATCTTTTGAAAGAAATTGGAACTACAACAAAAGATTATGAAACTTTAACGAAAGAGATCGCAGCTAATTTTGGTGGTTTTAACTGCGTATTCAATAATATAACTTCTATTGATGATCCTGAAAAATTCACACCGATAATGTGGGCCGAAATCAAGACCTTAAAGGAATATTTCCCTAAAGTGAAAGAGATCCTGATCGATATTATTCAAAATGTTTCTTTTGAAGATAGAGAAAGGATTGAAGAGATCATTAAAAGCAGGCTGCACCACAGAGATACTTCTCTAAAATCCGAAGGTTATCAATATGCATTACATCGAATAAATGCAAATTTGAACAAGCAGGGAAAATATCTTGAATACGTTAAGGGGTTGACTGCATATTTCAAGTATAAAGATGTAAGTGATAATTTTGATTCAGTATTTGATGAACTTATAGAAAAAATGAAACTTATTAAAGACCTAATGTTCAGAAAAGATAATTTGATCATTAATATTACTTCTGATAAAGAAGGGATTGAAATTGTAAAAAAAGATGCTGTAGAAATATTAGATATATTTGATTCAACTCCTGTTGAAAAAGTCGATATTGAATTTGATGAATTTAAGACCGGCGAAGCATTTTTAACTTCTTCCGATGTAGTTTTTGCATCTTCCGGTGCTAAATTCTTTGATGATAATTTTAAATATTCCGGGAAAATAGAAGTTCTTAAAAATTATCTTTCATCTGATTATCTTTTCAATATGATAAGGATTCAGGGTGGAGCTTATGGAGCCTGGGTTTCACTTAACTCTATAAGTGGAATTATGACAATGACAAGTTACCGTGATCCTAATGTTAAGAAAACATACGAAGCCTATGAAGGAATTTCTAGACATATAAGTAAATTTCAAATAGACAATGATACATTTGATAATATCAAGATTGGTGCTTATTCCGCATTCGATCCTCTTCAAAGTCCTAATGGAAAAGGTATTAAAGCCAGAAATGATTATTTGGCTGGGGAGAAAAAGAAAAGAGTTGAGAAGATCATTGATGAGATACTGGAAACAACTCAGCAGGATATCAGAGATACAGCTGCTCAGTTGAAGAAATTTAATGATAGGGCTATAAAAAGTATTATCGGAAGCTCTGAATTGATAAAGAAAAACGCTGACTTATTCTCAGAACTAATTGAAATAAAATAAACATAGGAATATATCATGAAAATAAAGATCTTAATTCTCACTGCATTCTCATTATTGCTTCTATGGTCATGTACTCCGGAAGTAGAAGAGGATTCGCTGACTATCTATTCAGAAAATAATTCTGTTTATGCAAAATATAGCTCCTCAATTTCAGCAGATCCAAGTGTTGTGCTGGTTAAAACAAGATACTCATCATTCCCTTACAGGAACGGTGTTTCTTTAGGAGATACTTCATATTCTGCAAATACATTATTCTTCCAATTTGACAGAGAAACTGATGGAAGTTTAATTTGGTTTAAAAGCGAAATCTTAAGCAATGATTCTAACGTATATGTTGCTAAATGGGATGATATTAATGAAACAATGCATATTAAGTATGATGACACATTGGTATTTGTAAAAAATCTTAGAAACGCAAGTTTAGATGATACCGTTACTTTTAATTCTGTTACCTATCCTAACATCGAGAGTTTTGACCTAACTTTATCTACAGATTCAACTTATATTGATAGCCTTAATAATGGGCAGTGGTATGAAACCTATCGAAGTTGGAAGGATGATATGATAAATCTATATCGATAAAATGAAAAAACCCCGAATAGTTCGGGGTTTTTACATTCTATAATGATCTGTCTAGTAACGATCTTTAATTCCTATATCCGCGATCAAAGTTCTATATCTTGTAATATCTTTCTTCTTTAAAAACTTTAACAATTTACCTCTTTTACCTAGAAGTATTCTCATACCTCTTCTTGAGTGATTGTCTTTCTTATTGATCTTCAAGTGCTCAGTCAACTGCTTTACTCTTGTTGACATGATAACGATCTGTACTTCAGCTTTTCCAGTATCTTGCTCAGAACCACCGTACTTTTTTACGATCTCTAGTTTTCCTTCTTTTCCTAGCATGTGTATCTCCTTGTTTTTAATCGTTGCCCAGCAAGAATATTCCATCCAAACCGAGTTCAACATTAATTGAATGCCCAATATAACAATTATTTAGTCTTTTGTCAAATGATATCCGTCTTCCTCAGGGCATTCATAGACTTTAAGCTTGATCCCCTTCTCCTTAAAAATAATTTCAGCACGTCTAATAGCATCTATTCTTTTAAAATACAATTCTTTATGAGAGCCTTTTGAATCCTTACAATACATGCATTTTTTGCTCGGAGTTTGCCTGTCAGAAGGAGCAAGATGCCATAATCCACACTTTTCGCAACAATATGGGATCATTTCTCTGTTTAACTGGCTTTCAATGTAAGCTGCACTATCCAATGCATCCATTTCAGTATAATATTCTGTTAAAGGTTTACCGTTTCTGCTGAAACAACTCGAACTCTTCGCACCCATATATTATCTTGTCCTTTTTATCTGTGTAATATTCGGGCGACCATGGGAGGTCGCCCCTACGGATATATTAATCTTTTAATTTTCTGAAATCCCCGTCCCTGACGGTAAACCCGATCTTATCCAAATACTCCATCAACGGAACAACATACTTCCTTGAACTATCCAGCAATTCAGAGATCTCACCTAATTTCATATGTCCTGATGTTTTTATCTTATCCGAAACAAGCTTTTTGGCTTCTTCAAGAGTAGCCTTTGATATCAAAAGACCTTCATCAAGCTTGATAACCTTACCCATGAACATCAGCATTCCAGCTAATTCTCTAGCATCCCTTTCCAACATAGGGATCTGATCCGCAATGGTCTTAATAACCGGAGGTTTAAATCTATTTTCATCCAGAACCTCAAGGAAAGTATCCAACTTCTTCTGCATTTCATCGTTAAGCTGAATTTCAAAACCTTTCTTAGTAATAACATTCTGAGATACCTGAATTAATTCATCTGACTCAGCTTTCTTTAAAATATAATCAAAGACAACTTGATTGAAAGCTTGAGATATCTTTGTTCTCAGATCTTCTTTGGAAATACCCTGTCTGTAAGGATTTTTCTTATGAAATTCATCCAATGCCGTATTTATCTTGGAAATTGTAGTATCTATGTTCCTATTGTGGAAATACATTTTCTTATTTCCCTTTCCAATAACAAGAATTTTATCTTGAGAGATCAAATTATCCAGCATTTTCAAAGTCTCGTCATCAGTCTTGGCTAACTTTTTAGAAATTTCACTTGGAACAAATGGTTCATACTTAGAACTCAATAAAATTTCTTCCACCAGCTCTTGAGGATCACCTTTCTCAAGTTCTTTTAACAGCGAAAGTTTCTCTTTATCAAATCTTTTACTTTTCTTTTTCACAGTAGTAAGGATCTGCCCGCCACCGATCGTCATTTGAGGCGAGTATGATCTGATCACAAATCTTTCCCCCGGAGATAAATTCATTTCTTCTTCAAGTCTGATTTCAACTAAAGCTTCAGTTCCGGGTTCTAATTTTTCTTTGTCCAAGAGAACAACCCTGCCGAATATTTCATTCGTTCCGGCATGTATCCTGACCCTTGCCCTATTCTTAAGTTCTTTTGCAGTACTCAATAAATAAAGTTTGCCGTCAAAGATATATGTTGGTTCAAGATAGCCTGTAGATACTAAGATATCTCCTCTGGCAATATCATCTACACTAACTCCATGAAGATTTATTGCTGCTCTATCGCCACTGGTTAAAGCCGATTGCTTTTGCCCATGACATTGCAGACCTTTCACACGAACATTCATCCCTTTCGGTTGAAGTGATAAGGTTTCACCCTCTTTCACATCTCCTGAAAGAATTGTACCTGTTATGATCGTTCCAAAGCCTTTCATTGTAAATACTCTGTCAATAGGAAGCTTGAAGATACCTTTGTCAACTCTTTCAACTTTGCTTAACTTCTTTTCATTGATGATCTCAAGAACGGTATCAATACCTTTTCTGCTCAGAGAATCAACCGCAACAACAGGCGCACCTTCTAAAAAAGTCCCCTGCAAATACTCCTTGATCTCCTCTGTGACCAATTCTAACCACTCTTCTTCGACCATACCCGATTTGGTTACTACAACCATACCATCTTTGATCTGAAGAAGGTTAAGTATGTCTAAATGCTCCCTGGTCTGAGGCATAACACCATCATCTGCTGCTATTACGAAAAGGACAAAATCTATAGTGGAAACACCTGCAACCATGTTCTTGATGAACTTTTCATGACCCGGAACATCAATGATTGTAATATCGTCTCCAAGAAAGGCAAAACCAATATCAATAGTGATATTTCTCTCTTTCTCTTCCTTCAAAACATCTGTATCCATACCTGTTAAAGCTTTAACAAGCGATGTTTTTCCGTGATCAATATGACCTGCTGTTCCTATAATAAAATGTGACATATTACCATTTCCTTACACGTGTGTCTTTATCAAATTTAATATCTGAGAAAATACTGCTCTTTGTATTGATCAATAATTTAAAACCTTTTGAGAACATATCCCACTCAAATTCTCCCTGCCAGCAATGCATCTCTCTTCTTATCTTGATTCTGGTAGAAGTCAATTTCCTCGGAGTTAGGAAATTTATCGTCGAACTATATTCTATCAGCCAGTTCTTTGTCGGTTTGATCTTACCTGAAAGTTTCATATAAAAATTCTTTGAGTAAAGACCATCAGAATTGTAATTCTCTGAGAAATTCAATTTGGCTGTAATATCGTAAGACATACTTGTAAAATTATTATTACTTAACGGTATAATGTCTAATTCCGACTCACTTTCTTCAAATATATTTATATCCTTAGAGAATATTCCCTTGAAATCTATCGGGATACCTACAGAATAATTCGCATTCCAGCTTTCTGTTCTAAATGGATTTTTATTCCAGAAATCAAAGTTCGGATTAATATAATTCCCTGTTCTATTATCTCCATCGTAAGGAGTAGTCACAGCTGATGCATTAACATTTACAGTTAACCGGAAATTGTCCACGAACAAATTACCATTGTATAATGTCGAATAAAATCTAGTATTTATAACTGACATTTTATTACTGTCGGCTGCAAAATTATAAGATCCACTCATATCTACATTGAATAATTTTTTTGAGATCTCACTTTCTCCATATCTTATCTTTGCATCTAAAATATTCTTTAATGAATAATTTAAAGTTGCTGATTCGCTTGATGGAGTTCCACCTACCATAGATGGAGCAAAGATATCCCTCTTTGTTCCTAAACTATCTCTAACGAAATAACCGTATTTATCCTTCGAAAAATCAGGGTTGTAGCTAATTGATATTGCCGGTGATATTGTATGCCTTATTTTCTTGAGTGCAAATATCTCTGGTTGAAAAATTCCGTATATACTTGTATTTGCAGAAATGCTTGTACCATAGGTAGATCTCGACATATTGCCGTTGACTATCTCTACATCCTCATCATAATACTTAAAAGCAATATCATGCCTAAAATTAAAAGATTCACGAATACTTATATGACGGAACAACTTATGATTATATTGCAGATATGATGCTGTCTTGATACCATAATTTTCGAATGTTGAATCAACATTCTGGTAATTGATCTCATCATCTACTTCATATTCATAATAGTGGACATCTTTATAATTCTTCGCAAGGAAACTCTGACTCGATCCAACCCTGAAATCCCCAAGACTTGTTGTCTCTGTTAATCCTATGCTCGAATTAGTATTATCAGTAAAAATATTCATGTCGTCATATATATCTACACTCCTAGACGATCTTATATTTCCACCTATTTGGAATTTTTTTATCATCGATGGAGCATCAAAGTCAGAGAAAGGTTTTCTTCCACTTAAATTGAAATTAAGAGATGGAAATTGATATTTTACAATTGCCGTATCTACATATTGGGTATAAGATGACATAAGAGATAAATTATCTCCTGTATTTCTCCATCTTTTATTGAATTGTCCACTCGAAGTAAGCTTATTTTGCATTCGATCATAGCTTGTCTCCCCGAGATCTCTGATGAGAGATGTTTTAGTGATATAATCAGCTACTCCATCCAGTGACATTGTCGGAGAAATTTGATGATGATGCGTTCCTCTGAGTCTCCAATCCATACTTTTGTAATCATTCGTAAGATCAGCATTTATATGACCTTTGATCGTATATCTGTTCTTATATCTAAAAGTTTGATTGATCAAATAGCCGTAATTATCATAGTAATCTGCCATAATTGTGTAATCAGTATAATCTGACATATCCCAGAAATAACCAAGGTGCTTAAAACTATTGCCTTTTGAACTGCTGTAATAGTAAGATGGTAAAATAAAACCTGAGTTACGACCTTTGTTTTTCTTGTATAAAATATACGGGAACCAGGCTACAGGCACATTTGCAAAATATAAGGATATTGGTTTTGCATAAACCCAGTTATCTTTTGTGACTATAACACTATCAGCTTTAAAATAGTAATGGGGATGATCCAGATTACAGCTTGAAATAATAGCATTTGTACCATGAATATCATCATTTTCCAGCTTTATCATGCTCTCTGTATGAAAAAAAGTATTATCTTCAAGCTTGGCACTTTTCATTACAGTTCTGGCATTATGAACTATCCCTTGCTTAGTATCAAGGTCATATAGCATATAAGTACCTTCGATAGTCTCTTTATTCTCAGTAATCGTAGGTTTGCCTTTTACAAGTATTGAATCAATCTTACCGGGCTCCAACTTAGAGAAGACCGTATCATCCTTTTGGATTGCTGAAACGGTATTTTTTTTCATGTCAAGGATTATCTGATATGCTGAAAAAGAAACATTTTTATATTCTAACTTTGCATTCTCAGTTAAATAAATTTTCTGGTTCAGATTATCAAAGTCAACATATTCACCGTAATAAAAGATCGTGGTATCAGGATTTGAAGAAGCTGAACCCTGTAGAGTTTTACTTTGTCCAACCAATACAGAAAATGATATAATCATGATTATGAATATGTATCTTCCTAAGAGCATTTATCTCCGAGCTATTATTTTATACCTTCTTTGGATATTTCCAGTGGTTTTCCTTTTGTGTATATGATCTCTTTATCTGCAATCATTGTCCATAGAACAGAATTTATATCTTGCGGTGTTAAGTAAGATAATACACCTACGAATTTAGATATTTTAGAATCTTCTGAATAATAGCCACTTAGGATGTAAGGCAAGTATGTTTTATAGGTTTTTTCTTTTGAAAGTACTTCTAATATCACTGATTTTATTTCATCCAGAGAGTTTAACATTAAGTCAATTGTCATCTTTAATTGATCCCTATCAAGTTTTTTGTCAAAATCCAATGAAGACAATGTATTAGTACAAGTAAATAATTCCACAGGTATCTTATAGGAGTAGAATAATCCGCTTCTTTTCCCAACTTTTGAATTTAATCTTTTGATAAATTTATAGATCAGGCTTACCGGTGCAATATAAAACTTATTATCAGGGAAAGTATTTTTTTCTTTTTTGTAGTTTGTAAAATCTTTAATCGCTACCCAAACAGGTATATCAATATCCTTCTGAATATCATTCAGCTGAAGTATCTCGTCTTTGTTTAGGCTAAAGAACTTGAATTTTTCATCTTCTTTAAGTTCAACTTCGAACTTTTTCCTGCATTTTACATCAATGAATATCTTACCTATCGATGGTATTTTTACGAGGAAATCTGGTCTTGAATTTCCAATATTCAAATGAAAACCCTGCCTTTCCTCACTTATCTGCAAGAAACTACCAGTGTAAAGACTTTTATACTGTCTTCTTTCAAGGATTTTTTTCATCTCATTTTCAGCATGATATGAAGCTAATTCAATCGTCTCGAAAAAGTTGTTCAGCTTGACACCTGTGATCTTTTTCTTGTCCTTGATGAGATCATATTCCGAATTTTTAACCGGAATATATTCCATTTCATCTTTGAACTTGCTTTTGTGAAAACCTTCGTAGATTTCCAGGTAATTCTCTTTTGAGTTTCTTGTGATCTCTGCCATGATTTTACTCCTTATTTTATGATTTCCTTTAATTCGGAAAAGTCTCGGATATAATGATCGTGCTCTTTGCAAGTCTTTACGGTTTCCTTTCCGTAACCCGAACTAACGAGTATTGTAGTCAGACCCATTTTGCGACCTAATTTCATATCCGCAGGCTTATCACCAATAAAGTAAGACCCTAACAGTGTCAAATAGTGACCCTTTGCTGCTTTTTTCAATAAAAATGTTTTTGGCTTCCTGCAATCACACTCAATTGCATACATTTCTACTATTCCATCCTTATGATGAGGGCAATAATAAAAATCTGTGAAGTAAAATCCAAACTTCTTTGCTTCTTCCTGTATGTGATCGTGTAATTTCTTTAGATCATCTTCAGTGTAATAACCTCTAGCTATCCCTGATTGATTTGTAATAACAATGAGCTTATAACCCTTATCGAAAAAATATTTCAAAGTTTCAGGGACATTCTTCTCAAATTGAAAATCTTCAATTTTATATAAATAATCTGTATCGACATTGATAGTGCCATCGCGATCTAAAAAAAGTGCTTTATGTTTCATTTTCTTCCGTATCAGTGAATAAAAACAACCCTATTTTGAATTATACTTATAAGGAACTTCGCTTTTGAATTTATTAGATTCTACTCTCTTCAATACTTCATTTATATCATCCATATCATAGCCTAGATTGGTTGTTTTAATCTTACTATTTTTTTCATCGCAGATAGAATACATAATTTCATCAGCCTGTTTGTAGGTAAATCCAAGATCATTCTCATCAGTTTGACCTGCAAATAGGTCCGCAGAAGGAGTTTTTTCTATGATCTCACTTGGGACATCTAAGTGTTCTGCCAATAATCTTATTTGTGATTTGTAATATGTTGCTATAGGATTCATTATTGATGCAAGATCTCCGTGCAATGTACCGTATCCTAAAAGAAGTTCGCTTTTATTGCTTGTTCCCAATACTATTCCACTATTTTCAGCTGCAATATCAAAAAGTATTATCATTCTTATTCTGGCTAAAATATTACCAAATCTTGTTAGATCGATATCCTCATCTTTATCTACGAATGAATCAGCCATGTAAGTTATATCTATTTCTCTGGATTCTACACCCAATAATTTAATGACTTTATCAGCATCAATGATAGATGAACCACTACTGGTTTTATAAGGCAATTTAGCACAAATAATATTTTTTGGCCCAAATGCTCTTTCTGCAAGATATGATACAACAGCCGAATCAAGTCCTCCTGATAGACCGACAATAACTTTGTTCTGCTTAGTTTTTGTAAATGTTTTTTGCATCCATTCAATGATCTTTGCTACTTCTTTCTTAGGTGATATATTTAACATTATATCCTACCTCCGTATTATTAATATGTTATACTTTTAACTGTATCTTGTAAAATACTATAAATAGCTTAAAAATAAAATCCTTTTTTTTAGAAAATAAAAAGGGGGCGCATTCATACATCCCCATAAAATCTCATTTTGTTCATAATGTTCATCTTAAATCTCAAAGTCAGTAATATAAAACTTCTATTTAAGAATTCAATCAAATAGTTTGATTTTACCTAATAAAACTTTTACATTCTACTCGAAATAGTAACAACTTAAGGCTAAACTTAGTTTAATCGCTAAATAATACCATTTGTCATAAAATAAAGTTGGGATATTGGTTAAATTTAGTATGATTTAAAATAAAAAAGAGGTAAAAATCATGTCAAACGGATGCTCAACAGAAGGATGTTCATCTTGTTCATCGGAAGAATCTCATTCACACAGCAAACCTTCACAGGTTGAATATAAAAATTTACTGCCTACCGCAAAGAATATCATCGGAATTGCAAGTGGTAAAGGTGGTGTTGGTAAATCAACGGTAGCTGCAAATGTTGCTGTTGCTCTTTCTAAGCTTGGTTATAAAGTTGGTCTATTGGATGCAGACGTATTCGGACCTTCAATATCTAAAATGTTCGGAACAAAGATCGGGGATGTAACTGTTACTGATAAAAAAATGGATCCTATCGAAATACACGGTGTAAAGACAATGTCCATCGGTAATCTTGTAGATCCTGAAAGGGCTACAATTTGGAGAGGTCCATTGGTTCATTCAGCTGTAACTCAAATGATATCAGATGTTAATTGGGGAGATATCGACTACTTCATCCTTGACCTTCCTCCAGGAACCGGAGACATTCAACTTTCTATTGTACAATCACTTAAAGTTGACTGGATAGTAGCGGTTTCTACACCACAGGAAATGTCACTTATTGATGTAAGGAAAGCAATTGACATGTTTCAAAAAGTAAACGTAAATGTTCTTGGAATTGTTGAAAATATGTCATATTTTGTATGTGATAGTTGCGATAAAAAGCATTATATTTTCGGTGATAGTGGAGCAAAGAAATATGCGGAACAAAAGAATTTTGAGCTGCTAGGTCAAGTTCCAATTATTGATCAGATAATGAATTCCGGCGAAAACAGTATGCCGTATGCAGTTGCTGACAAAGATAATATTTATGAGACTATCGCCTCTAATATGGTTAAGAAGATGAACTCTAAATAGATGTGAGATTTTATAATGGAAAAGCTGGATAAAAAAACTCTTATGATCTCAATTTATTCTTTCGGTTATCAAAAAAACGGTCTCCCGGGAAACGAATACGGTGACGGAGGTGGATATGTATTCGATTGCAGATTCTTACCGAACCCACATCATGATCCCAAACTAAGAGAATCTACAGGGAAAGACAAACCGATCAAAGAGTTCTTCTCTGATTATCATCCGGTGGATATATTTATCGAGGATTGTATTGCAATGGTAGAGATATCTTCAAAAGCTTATATTCAGAAGGAGTATAGTAATATTCAGGTATCTTTCGGTTGTACCGGTGGAAGACATCGATCTGTCTATTGTGCTGAAAGAGCGGCAAAAAAACTATCCGCCAAAGGATATCAGGTACAAATCTTCCATACTGAGATTTAAGACAAGAAAAAAGCCCCTTACAGCGGGGCTTTTTTAATATATTCACTTTTCTTGAGGAGGAAGTTAAATGAATGCAATGTTTCTTACAATTCTTTAACTATACCAAATATGTAAAGGTTCAAAATTTTTTAATTTATTTCTCTGAGATTGTTTGAAGAGATATCCCGTCAGTTAATATCTTGATGCTTCCATTTATATCTGTTCTTAAAATCGTATTAGAATTATCCCATAACCTTTCTTGAACCGCTTCCGTCGGATGATCCCATGGATTACCCTCCCCACAACTAATAACAGATAATTTAGGATCAACTTGCTTTAGAAATTCAGTTGTTGAACTTGAAGAACTCCCATGGTGAGGTACTTTTAGTATGTCGTAGCTTTGCTCATTCTGGAAATGACTCTGTTCTAATAAATAATCTTCCACTTCTACTTCAATATCTGCCGTGAACAGCATTTCAAAATCTTTGTAAACCAATTTCAGAGTGATCGACCTGTTATTTTCCTCAGTTTCAGCTGCATTAGGAATAACTCCATAATGTAACATTATCCCGTAAACATCATCAGAGAAAAAGAGCGTATCATTCACTGCCGGAAGATCAACTGAATTATTCGTAAAATATTTATCGTAAATAATACTTCCATCTGATACCACATCATTTAACCCACCGTAATGGTCTGCATCATCATGAGTTTGAATTATATATTTCAAGTCTGAAATTCCATTATTTGTCAGATAATTCAGCAATGTTGGCTTACCTCCATCCTGCCAATCGTAAAAACCTATCGTTCCAAAGCCTCCATCAACGACCGAAGGGTCTTCATCTACCGGGGAAATAATAAAGGAATCTCCCTGACTCACATCTAAAACTGTTATTTCAGTAAGATCATTGTGTATTTCATTTAAATAAATTGCTCTTCTAAACAATGTATCTCTATTCAAGATCAATGACATCAAATATGTACCTGAGTTTTCTATTTCGAAAAAAGTAATGATATTTTCCTCATTGCATGGAATTGCAGTATAGTGCATACTGTCTTTTTCAAGTATAACGTGGTTAAAGGAATATCCTTCACTATCTAAAGTATAAACACCACCATTTAAAATTAACCCAGGTTCTCTTTCAAGAAATATTCTGTCTTCGCAGGAAATCAATAATAATAAAGTAAATAGAAATAATATCTTAAATATTTTTAATCTCATTCTTTTTTATCCAGAAAATTACTCAGCAACGAACCTTTCTCGGCAACTATCTCATTGTTTTCACTAAGAATCTTCTTTATTTCAGGAAACGAACTCTCACTGTGATAGTTCTTTGATTCCAGATACATTTTATCTACTGCATTTACTACTCTGTCTACAGTAAGCTGTTTAATTGGTATATTCAAAGTATATGCATCATGCTTTTTTGCTATCTCAATAATAATCCCACTTTGTTCTAATTTTGCAATACACTGGTTTGCATCCTTAAGAGGGATGTCTAATGTCGAACTAATTTCATAAAGATTTGACCTTTCGTTACCATTGACAAAGTCTTTTAGAATCTTCAAAGTAATCATTAATGTAATTTTTATTTTATCAGCTCTATTAGTTTCAACATTTATTTCCATATGCTTTAAATTATGTATATTCTGCCTTACAAATGTGATCTGGACACTGAGGAGAACTATGATCCATGAAAAATATATCCACAGCATGAAAAATGGTAGGGCGGCAAGAGAACCATAAATGACACCATAACTTCCTGCTAATTTTGTGTAATGAATAAATATGGCTTTTAAAATAGTATAGAGTATTGCTCCAATAAATGAACCTACGACAGCATGTTTCAATTTAACCTTTGTATTAGGCATTATAATAAGAAGAAATATAAACATCAACATGATGAGAAAAAATGGTACGAGTTGGAATAATATAAATGTGGAAAAACCTCCCCAGACATTATCACCTGCCTGAATTATAAATTCCAGTCTTCCAGCCAACCATATTGATATAATCAGTAAAACAGGTGCAATAAACACGATCGAAAGATATGTTTTTAATTGTTCTATCGGACTTCTGTCTTTCTTCATCTGCCAAACCATATTAAATGATCTCTCTATAGATGAAAGGATAGAATATACTGCTACCAACAAAAAAACCGCACCGATACTTCCAAGTGCATCAACAGTAGCTGAACTAAGAAAAGAATCAATGTATTCTGAGATAGTGTCTCCTGCTCCGGATGCCAGAAACTCAAGGATCATCGGTTTGATCTTCTCTTCCACCATCTTTCCACCGAAAGCTTTGAAAAACATGAATAATATCGCTAAAACCGGTATCAGAGATAACAGGGTCGTAAAAGCTAGGGCAGATGCTCTGCTGAAAAGGTTGTTTCTCTGTAATAGCTTTATCTCAAGAACAAGCATCTGTAATTCTTTCATGAAAAATCTTTTAGCTCCTGTGAAACTATCCTCAATATCTGTAAACCAAAGATCGTGAGTTAGAAACTTTCTTGCTTTCTTAATAAATTTAGTCAAAATATAACCTTCTATTTTTGTATAAGTACCAACCATAAGCTGAATATCTATTTAATTATGAAAATAATTTAAAGAATAATACCATTAAGTTCAAGAACTATATTTTATACAAAGTATTTCAAAATGAATTTAAATGAATATTTATAAACGCAAGTCCGTAGGGGCTTAACACCTTAAGCCCGTAAAATCAATGACGAAGAAAATCGATATTTAAAAAATTTTTAAATATTAGAATAATTATTGTCAGAATACTTATCGATATTATCCTCAAATTTAAGACACTTCTTATCAAAATGAAGATTTACAAGACCTGTTGGACCACTTCTCTGCTTACCTATAATAACTTCTGCGAGACCTGATTGATCACGCCCGTTTGCATCCTTAATACCGTAAAACTCCGGTCTTAAAATGAACATAACAAGATCGGCATCCTGCTCTATTGCACCGGATTCTCTAAGATCTGAAAGTATCGGTCTTTTGTCCTGTCTCTTATCAACCTCTCTATTCAGCTGAGAAAGCACCATAATAGGAATATTCAATTCTTTAGAAAGACCTTTTAAGGCCCTTGATATTCTTGAGATCCCTTCATGACGTTCGATTTTATTATCTGTTTCCATCAAACCGATATAATCAACAATGATCATCCCTATATTTTTATCTTTTTTCAATCTTCGACATTTCGTTCTAAGTTCTAGGACATTCAGCGAAGTTGAATCATCAATATATAGAGGTAATTCTGCTAAAGCTCCCATTGCAATACCCAATGAAGTCCATTCATCTGCCTGCAAATTTCCTGACTTTAAATGACTTAGACTAACGTTTCCAACCATTGACAACAATCTCATCGCAAGCTCATTTCTACCCATCTCCAAACTAAAGATAGCAACAGGTGTCTTTTCTTCTGATCTTGCTGCATTTATCGCAAAATTTAAAGCCAGCTGCGTTTTACCCATACTCGGTCTTGCCGCTAAAACGATCAAATTACTTTTCTGCCATCCTGCCGTAAGAGTATCCAACCTTTCATATCCTGAAGGAATACCTGAAACATCACCTTCTTTTTTACTCCATTCTTCTATCTGAGCATATACATCTACAAGTGTTTTTTCGATCTGCTGAGGTGTGTTCCTTTGCTTCTGCTCTGCCAATACAAACAATTCAGTACTGAGCTTATCCAGAAGATATTTAGCTTCCTGCTCTTCTGAGTAAGCTGTTTCGATAGAGCTGGTACTCATATATATAAGTGATCTTAATAGGTATTTATTCTCTACAATCTCTGCATAATGACGAATATTCGCACTTGTTGATATTGCATCTATTACTTCAGCCAAATACGGTGTTCCACCTGATTCTGTCAGCTTTCCGCTTTGTTGAAGATAGTTTTTCAGACTGAGAAGATCAACTTTGTGATTTTCCGAATCGAGCATTCGCATTGCTTCAAATATATGCCTGTGTTGTTTTGAATAAAAATATTCTTCCTCAGGGCGTGAATCCCCTAATTTTTCAACCCAGTCTTCATCAATCATAATACAGCATAGCAAAGCTTTTTCTATTTCAAGGTCATGCGGAGGTATTTTTTTTAGATCTTCATTCATCATTTTATTCCAAGATTATATTTCTGTTACAAATTTTGTAGAAATTTAAGATACTTTGTAAATCTTCTTTCATCAATGTTAATGTCATAAAATTTTGCTTTTTTTATTTTACTGCCTATTATCTTAAGAAATTCCCTTAAATCCAGTATTTTATCGTTGTGAATTATGTTGATAAGAAATAGTGTGTTGATTTATATAACCAAATAAAGTAAATTTATCCGCTTGACGAGATGTTTATAACCTAACAGAGAAACCGTTTTTATGCTTATTTTACTTATCATTATCAATTTACTATGGGCCAGCACCTTTATTTTTGGAAAAATATTACTTAATGATTTTTCTATTCCTGTATCATTTATTATTTCATTTAGGTTCTTGGTTGCAGGAATTACTGTAGGTTTGATCTTCTGGAAAAAGATTAATCTCTCCAAGAATGTGATCTGGAAAGGTTCTGTTATAGGATCAATAAATGGACTTGCAATGATCTTCCAGCTTGTTGGCCTGCAATACACAACTGCCTCAAATTCCGGATTTCTAACCGCAACATATATTTTATTCCTTCCATTCGTAGAAAAGTTATTTTGGAGAAATAAGATCCGTAATATTGTTCTCGTCAGTGTTGTTACCGCATTTTTAGGAGTCTACTTACTTTCTGTCAGTAATTTTGGTACTTTGGAGTTCAATGTTGGTGATATTTATACGATCGCTTGTGGAATTACATTTGCTTTCCAAATAATGTTCATCAGTCATTTTACCAAAGAAAAAAATATGTACTCACTAATATTTATTCAATTTATGGCGAGTGCGGCTATGGGATTTGGATATCTTGGGTATGAAATGCTTGTGATCGGAGAAAGTATTGATTTTGGGGTGATCTTTGAACCGAAAGTAATATCAACTTTAGTATTTCTAGCTATATTTGCTACTTTCATTCCATTTTCACTTCAATTTTATGTACAGAAAAAAGTCAATCCAACTATAGCGGGTCTTGCATATCTTATGGAGCCTGTATTTACTGTTATTCTCGCAGTGATATTCTTAAGTGAAGGTTTTGGATGGCAGACATTTTTTGGTATATTACTTATATTATCAGGTATAGTGATGGTTAATATTAAGAAAAAAGCAGTTACTATTTAACATTTATTGTCGGATTTTGGGGCTGTCATTGCTGCGGCAATCTAAAACCTGACTCTTTACAAGGGGCTAAAGCCACCTTGTTCAAAAAAATGTCATACTCAGACTTGATCCGAGTATCCAATTTAGAAGTCAGAAATTAGAGGTGTCATCCTGAATATATTTCAGGATCTATTTTTTAACAATAGACTTATTTTTTTAATCTTTTACTCGGTATTTTCTTTACAATTTTATCAAAATCATTATCAGAGTGTTTTAATTCTTCTAATCTAGTTTTATTGAACTTTTCATATTCTGTGTCGGCAATTTCTTGTGCAAGGTCGTGTGATATTTTACCTGCATGGTTTAAAATATCCCTATCGTTAATCGTTAAAAAGTCATCAAGTTTTTTTATCCAATCTTTCATATGCATTGGAATTCTTCTCATAGCTTGACCTTCTGCAAATATCAGATATTGTTCCGCAAGATTATTTAATGCTTTTATCTCTTCTTTATTGAGATAATTTTTAGCTATTGCAATATCCTGCTTGCGAACTTTTGTTCCTCTGAAATTTGTAAGCCCCATATTTGGTTTTGTTGAATCAGCGCGAGATCTAACGATCTCATCCGCGGTCTGTCCTGTTATTCCCCAGTGCATTTTATTTTGCACAGTTTTGAAGAAATCTATACTTAATTCTGATGTTGAGTCATAATCTATACTTGTTGCATATATATCAGTGATTTTTTGGTAAAATCTTCTTTCAGATGTCCGTATATCCTGAATTATTCTTGTAAGTTCTTCAAAGTAATCAAAAGGAAGATCTGGATTTTTTAGTCTTTCAACATCAATAGTAAATCCTTTAATTATATATTCTTTTAGTCTTTGAGTTGCCCATATTCTGAACCTTGTCGCAATGCTACTCTTTATTCTATAACCCACAGATATAATCATATCAAGATTGTAATAATCTAATGATCTTTGCACATCTCTTTCACCTTCTTTTCGAACTGTAAAGAATTTCTTTACAGTTGCCGCCGGGATCAATTCATTTTCGTTGTAAATAGTATTTATATGTTGACTTACATTTTGTTTAGAGCTCTGAAACATATCTGCAATCATCTGTTGTGTCAACCATACTGTTTCATCTTGCACTCTGACATCAATCTTGATATTCCCATCTTCTGCTTCATAAACAAGAAACTGCCCATGTGTTAAATCTATATTTGTTATTTCTTTTTTCTTATTCATACTTTTTTACCTTTCTTCTTCCCTTTTAATCTTTTCACTTTCTCAGGTTCTTCTATATAATTTTCTTTTGAAGTAATTTTTTCACCGATCTTATCCTCAAGATCCTTCCTTGCACTGCCTGCTACTTCTCCACCCTTTGTTGCTGCAACTTTATTTTCATCGAATCCTTGAGCATCTTTAGCTACTGCTATCTTTGTAGTTGAAGCTTCGCCAAGCATAGTAAAGATTAATTCTAAGTCTGTCATGTGATCTCTAAGATTTTCTCTTTGTAACCCTTTGTATTCTTTGTACTTTGATGGTGTCATTCCGAAAGTTGCTTTGGATATTTCAGCTGTAAGTATAGAGTATTCAACTTGTTCTTTTACACCTCTTTGACCCCATTCATTGGTAAGTTCATCTCTGACAGCAATTCCTCGCATTCTTTTTTCTATCCATGCATCACTGTAGCCTTTAGCTTTATAAATTTCTCTCATTCTTTTTGCAGCTATTTCAGGGTCTTCTATTTCTTGTATTCTTTCATAACCTACTTTAGCTAACCATCTTTTGAATGGTTCTGCTTTTTTGGATGGTACTGATTGGATCAGTCTTAGAATTCCCTCGGTATTCCAGCATTGGAGCATTTGCACTCCACCTGCTGTTTCGAATTCTATTCCAAGGGGGGGTACAAATTGTCCCCCTCCTTTAAAAGCTTCACTAAGCTCAGTATCTCGCTTTCTCAGTTTCTTTAAATAATCTGAGGGGTTTACAGATTCGGTTAAGATTGAAATCACATCTTTAATCACAAACCACCACTCATCATTATAAATAGTTTTCCTGATCTCTTTTTCTTTAAAGATCGCTATCTTGTTAGTCGTTTCCATTTCTTCGTTACTCATCTTTTCTCTCCATGTTTTATTCCCTTAATTGTCAATTGTTCCTCGGTTGCACCGGCACATGCCAGACAAGGGGATCCGATCCCCTTGTTGCAACTCTTTGTCAATTGATAAAGGCAATATAACATTCGCACAAGGTCATATAGTGACCCTTTGCAAAAAAATATTACATAGCTGATAAATTTTTACCTACATTTTCTTTTAACAAATTTTCAAACATGTATATAAATTCTACAAGATTTTCAAATAATTTTTTGTTGTAATCTGGTTGTCCGTAACGGGTTTGAAGTTTATCTTTATAATGAACTGCAACTTCACCCGCTAAATAAGTTACCAGCCTTTGAGAAATTTTCGAACCGCCTTTTTTTGATTTTTGAACTCTTTGTTCAAACTCAGGATGTAATCTGTATATTATAACGTCATCACCAATAAGTTGAGATCGTAATTGTGTATCATTTTCATCCAACGGTGGTTCAGAATCAGCAATCTTAATATT